>JAFGXZ010000300.1 GCA_016936335.1 Fidelibacterota bacterium | reverse complement strand
TTTGATAACACCTTCCCGGTCAATCAGGCGGCTGTTGGTCTGTTTGCTTTTTATCAACCCAAATAGGCGGCTGGTTTTTGATATCGCAGTAAATGCTTTTAAAAAATTGGTTTCACCAATGATCTCGATACAACCGGTGTCTGTTTTTAATGATTGGGCAGCGATTTCCAGCAATTCAGCATCTGTTTTTTCCTGAAGTTCCAGATCACGGGTCCGCATTTCACTGGAACCGGTTGCTGTTGCGATTACCCGTTTGTTGCGGGTGTCAACCTCAATACTGACTTCAATGCTGTCCGGTGTAGCACCCATGGTTTGAACCGATTCCATGGCTTCTTTACGGATGGCGATCAGATCTGCATCGGTGGGTTTGACGATGTTTCGTTCAATGGTATCACGGATGATACCTAGCGCTGCTCCAATGGCAGAAATTACCTCTGCATTATCAGCGATGCTATGAGGAAAATTCAGATATTCGGCTGTAAACGGAACCAGCACCGAAGCGCCGCCGCCACCGCCAATCAAGCGGATTAAATCGGGTTCCAGCTTATATTCCCGGGCCAGTTGATTGATTGTCGGTTCAATCTTTTTTGCGGATATAGTCAACATCGTTTTTGCCAGATCCTGCGAGTTCTCCAATGACTGTTTTTCAAAGGATTTGAAGAAACTTCTAATCGCTTTTTGGTTGGCGGTACCGTGTCCAATCGTCTTGACGTATTCGAGGTAATTTGACGCTTCGGTAGGTGTTACGGCAAAATCAACATCCTGTCCCGGCCGGTTGATTTTTAGATAGTCATCAGGGTCGCCCTTTGATGGCTGGAAACTGTGGAATTCGACATTACTGAAATCGTCATTTTTATCGAATGCTATATACTGGCAATGAGCGATGTGAGCGCTGCGTGGACCAACATCAACAATTTTTTTACTGTTCCAACGGACCATGGAGCCACCGGCAATGCCCAAAGTGCGGACATCAAGTGTTCTTAAAAACAGGCGATTGCCGGCAATCTGTGCGCTTTTTACCTGGGGTTTCCCGTTCTTGATAACCGAAATGTCTGTGGAAGTACCGCCAACTTCTATGAAAATGCCATCGGTGAGTTTCACATACATCAGAGCAGCAGCGACACCGGCAGCCGGTCCGGATAACATCGTCAGGATTGGTCGTTTGCGCATTTCGTTGATATCCATGATTCCGCCGTCGGAACGCATAATCATCAGAGGTGCCTTGATACCACACTTACGGATGGAATCTTCCGTCATATTGGCGGTCTCCAGCATCTTTGGCATCATACTGGCATTGATGACAGCTGTCCGGGTGCGAATCCGTAAGCCATAGAGTTTTGAAATATGACTGGCGGCGGTTGCCAGGTAACCCATTTCCCGGGCGATTTCAACAACCTGTTCTTCGTGTTCAGGATGATCGACCCCAAATGCTTCCGATGCGACAATTACTTCGGCACCCTGATCGATCACAGTACGAATGGCATTATTTATTGTTTCTGGTTTCAACGGTTCCGAATTGTCAAGATAGGTATAATAACAGGGCAGATATTTTCCCGGAGCCAGTTCAATATTATCGGGATTGCTTTCCCGACGGGCAACGCGTCCCTGGAAACCCTGACCCAGTCCGATGATACCGACCGGAGCCACATCACCTTCGAGCAAGGCATTTGTTGCCTGAGTGGTAGAATGGGCGATTAGAATGATTTCATCAGAATGAATATTGGCTGTTTTGATTAAAAGATTCAATGAATCAACAACACCTTGCGCAACACCGTTTTTTGCCGTATGGGTCGTTGGTACACAGGCTTTTCCGCTTATGGAATAATCTGTGATATCGATTGCAACCGCATGAGTAAAAGTTCCGCCGACATCTATTCCGATTTTAATTATTCGTGACATAAATAGATAAATCCAATGATAAGATTTAATAGAACATAAAAGCAGATAGGATCAATCCCAGTATAGCAATAATCCAGGTATAGGGAATGGTATTCCAGAGAATTTTCTGTACATCCTGCTGCATTTCATTGGCTAACCAGACATTGTGGGTATTGGTTGGATCACTGATACCCTGAATCTGACCAACGGCCATTAATAAGCCCATTATAGCAGCCGGATTCATTCCGCTGGCGAGCAATACTGCTGCCAGGCCATAACCCATACCCCAGACATTTAGAGGACCACGGTACAGTGCAAGGGGGGCCGCCAGAGCAAATAACAACACATAGGACCAGGCTGTCGTGGGAATTATCCGGGTTATCAATGGCTGCAGAAGTGTTAATACCGGCCAACCTTCTGGATGAACAGCAGTCCAGGTGCCGCCCGGACCGATAATCGCATTCAGTAGCATTCCTATCCCGAACATCAGAACCACCGCTGGCATGACGACAGAACCTCCTTCAAAGACCGACTGGATGAGTGTATTCAGATGATTTCTTCGATACGTTGCTGTAAAAGTAAAAACCAATCCGCTAATAAACGCCGCAATAAAATCCATGTTAAATAATAGGATCAGGAATAGCGGGATCAAGGGTGAAAAATAGGCTGTCCAGAAAATGTCTTTCTGGTTTTTGTATTTATTGGTAAAAATCCGAAAGATGTTCAAAGCGAACATAATTACAATGAATAATCCGATACTAATTTTTATTAATGAACCCAGTTTCCGGATGATTTGTGTCATGGTTTGTTGAGTATCTGATGATAATTGAAGATATAGTACTGTCAGTAATACAAATGCAATTAATAATGATATAAATATGACGATGATTTTTTTAACATTCAGGTTCTGTCCGTCTCGGTAAATCTGAACAGTAATGTAAATCAACGCTACTGTAAACGTAATTCCAAACATCAGCAGGGCAAAGGGACGAATCTGTGAAACGTTCAAACTCATGACGTTAACATAGAGTGCCCAGTTTCCGGCATTAAGAATGCCACCCATGCTCAGTCCAAAAAGAAAGATACCAATAACCGTCATGGGACCGATACCGATGGAAGACATGATGGGCAGGACAATTGTTGCGACCATAATAATGGCACCAAGACCACCTAGTGTAGTGAATAACAGGGTAATGAGAACAAGCATCAAAACAGAAATTGCCCAGGGATTATCACCGGCCAGTTCGGCACCGATCTTGATGAAGTTTTCAGCCACACTGGTTTTCTGGAGCAGGATACTTAGCATACTGCCAAATATAGCAACAGTATAGGCTGTGTGGAGTCTGACCGCACCGGAACCGACGACATACTGCAGAATATCACCGATAGAAACGCCACAGATCAATGGAATTGTCACAGCCATGAGGGGCAGTGCAATTAAAGCTGGAATTTTTCGGAAAAACATGGCAAGCGCCAAGGACAGGAAAAGAATGATCATTAATGTAATTTGAAGTACAGCCATCGTATGAATTCTTTAATTAATCAGGTTTTGATCCTCATGTGGAAAAAATATACACAAGCCATTTTTCGATTCCAAGTTAAAAAAGTTCCTTTACTAACAATATTGCATATGACAGAATAAATGTGTTAGTTTACATCGTTAAATTCCATTAATATTTAAATATGGTATGAATAAAATCGAAGTTGATGTAGTAATCCTGGGAGGTGGTACCAGTGGCGTTGCGGCGGCTATTCAGGCAGCCCGCGCAGGAGTGTCTGTAATGGTTGTCGAAGAGACAAAATGGCTGGGAGGAATGTTGACATCCGCCGCTGTCTCTGCTATTGATGGTAATTATCATCTGCCATCCGGGATATGGGGCGAATTTCGGCAACGGTTGATTGATTATTACGGAGATTCCGAAGCGTTGAAAACCGGCTGGGTCAGCCATGTCCAGTTTGAACCTCATATAGGCCAACAGCTACTGGCGGAAATGATTTCAGAATATTCATCCATTAAAACAATGTTCGGATATTATTTAAAGAAAGTTACTGCTGACGATCGAAAAATCGTTGATATACTCATCAGTAATGAAACAGAAACAGTCCGAGTTCGGGCAGAGATATTTATTGATGCCGACGAGTACGGTGATTTGGTTAAGCAAAGTAACTGTCGTTATTATTCCGGTCGGGACAGTCGTGAAATTACCGGTGAGACCAATGCTCCGGAAATCGCCGATGGATTTATTCAAGACCTGACCTGGGTGGCGATTCTTAAGGATTTTGGACCGGGCACAGACCGAATAATCCCTAAGCCCGATAACTATAAACCGGAGATATATCACGGCTGCCATGAAAATCTCGGATCCGGCATGGAAGCTGTTCAAAAAATGCTTG
>JAFGXZ010000299.1 GCA_016936335.1 Fidelibacterota bacterium | reverse complement strand
CAGAGTCGGGGCTACACCCCGAAGATTCACAATTTTAAAAGCCTGCTAAGTTATTTTAATACAGAAATAAAGTCAAGGTTAAAAAGGTAGTGGATTTATTGACAAAGTAGGTAAAAAAGTGTATCTTAAATTGATTTATATGCGAATATCAACGACACAGACTGGATAATTAACTCAGAAAGCATAGCAAATGGTGCTGGATTCGAACAGAGCGTTAAGCAAATATTTGGAAGAGATTGGAAAATATAATCCACTTACTCCAAATGAGGAAATCGAACTGGCCCAGAATGCAAAGGCTGGAGATCCGAACGCACTCAAAAAATTAACGGAATGCAACCTAAGATTTGTTGTCAGTGTTGCTAAAGATTATCAGGGACAGGGCTTACCGCTGACCGATTTAATTAATGAGGGTAATCTGGGGTTGATAAAGGCGGCGGAAAGATTTGATGAGACCCGGGGTTTTAAATTTATTTCCTATGCTGTCTGGTGGATTCGCCAATCTATCTTACAGGCACTTGCTGAACATTCGCGAATCGTTCGATTGCCACTGAACAGGGTTGGGACAATTGGAAAAATTACCAAGGAAGCAGAGATTTTAGAACAGCAACATGAGCGGGCACCCAGCCAGAGTGATATTGCTGAAGGTCTCGATATGCAAACCAGCGAAGTTTCTGATGCAATCCGGATTTCCCGACGACATCAGTCACTGAATACGCCATTTCGCGATGGCGAAAAAAATTCCCTTATAGATGTGATCAGCGATGATGCCCAACCCATGCCGGATTTCCGATTGATGGGCGAATCACTGAAGCTGGAAATCAGGGATGCATTACGGACGCTGAAAGAGCGTGAACGGGACGTGATCCGGATGTACTTTGGAATTGACCGGGAATATGCTTTAACATTAAATGAAATTGGCGAAGAATTTAATCTCACGCGTGAAAGAGTCCGCCAGATCAAGGAGAAAGCGATTCGCCGTTTGCGACACACATCCCGGAGTAAGAAATTGCGGGCTTATCTTGGGTGATTACTCCGAAATCCTGTTTGAATCGGTCTGAATCAATATAACTGTCCACTTGAAAGATCCATTTTCCGTACCTCTAAATTCTTTTATATTAGGAAAAGCTTGACTAAAATACAACAATCCCGCTACGATGAGGAAAAGTAGGTCTGTTATTAATGGAGAACGCATGTTGATTGAAAGTCTGTCTGGTGTCCGCGGATATGAATCTGAATTGAATGATGATTTTATTAGTGCATACGCGTATGCCTTTGCCGAATTATGTCGAACGGATAAAATTTTAGTTGGACGTGATACGCGCCAGAGTGGAATTACGATTAAATCTGTTCTGGTAAATGCGCTTCAATATGCCGGTAAAACGGTAATTGATCTTGGAATTTGCCCTACACCAACGGTCCAATTTGCGGTTGAGGATAATGAAGCCGCCGGTGGAATAGTCATTACCGCCAGTCATAATCCGTTGCCATGGAATGGTTTGAAATTCATCGGTCCGGACGGAATATTCCTCGATGCGGATGAAATGACACAATTAAAAAGCAGACGGATTGATATTGGCGAACAATCTATTCATCCCAAAGAGAAATCCGGTTCGATCGATACCTACGATCAGGTTGTGGATGATCATATTGATTCTGTGTTGAATTTGCCCTATATCGATGAAGATATTATTAAAAATGCCGGTTTTAAAATTGTTGTTGATGCCGTCAATGGCGCCGCCTACCGGGCTGTTCCGGAATTATTACGCCAACTCGGTTGTGAAGTGATCGAATTGAATTGTCACAACGACAAGCCTTTTCCCCGAAGTCCTGAACCATTACCAGAGAATCTTGGTGAGTTGAATCAGGCGGTGATAGATAATCATGCTGATCTGGGATTTGCGATCGATCCTGACGGCGACCGGCTCGCTATTGTATCGAATTTTGGCAAACCGATTTCTGAAGAATACACACTTGTTTTGGCCGAAAGACTGGTTTTATCGAAATTCCCGAACCTCGATCAAAAAGTAGTGACGAATTTATCAACAACAATGGCTGTTGATGATGTGGCGAAACAATACGGTGCTTCGGTGATTCGTACTGCAATAGGTGAAATTAATGTTGCCAAGAAGATGCGTGACATCGATGCCGCGATCGGTGGAGAGGGAAATGGCGGTGTCCTGCTTCCCGAAGCGCATCTGGGACGTGATTCCCTGGTTGCATCGGCGTTGATTCTGCAGTTGTTAGCCGAGGAAGCCAAACCGCTTTCTGAATTGATGAACGAATTGCCACATTACGAGATGATCAAGCTGAAAGTATCCCATGGGAATCGGGATTTTTCCGATCTGATCGAGGATCTGAAAAAACTGGCAAATCCCGACCATTTTGATTTGCAGGATGGGATAAAATTCATCTGGAATGATAGCTGGGTACATTTACGGCCGTCGAATACTGAACCGATCATCCGGATTTATACGGAGGCACAAACAAGGCAATTGGCTGAAACTGCTGCCCAACCCTTTGTTGATTATTTTAATCAATTTAAATAAAGCAATATTGTTAAATTTTTGCTATAAAAGTACCGCAGTGCCGGTACTTTTTTGTAATTAACTCTTGACAAATGAAAATTTGTTCTGTATAATTGAACAGATGCTAATTTATAATGAACAAATGTTCAGTTTATGAAGAATACAGAATCTCAAACCAAAACAGTCATAGAAGCCGCCCGGCTTTATTACGAGCACAATTTCAGCCAGCAGCAGATTGCACAAAAGCTGGGAATATCACGCCCGGGAGTGTCACGTCTCTTGCAGCAAGCCCGGGATAATGGTGTTGTAAAAATTCAGATTATCGATCCATCGGATAAGGGGACACTTCTGGAAAGCCAGCTGCGAGAAAAGTTACATCTGAATCGGGTGCTTATTGTACCCAACGATAATGACGACGATGCACTAATTAAAAGCCGTCTCGGTTCGGCTGCCGCCGGAATTCTGGATGATTATGTCCATGACGGGATGATTTTCGGGATTTCCTGGGGAACGACGATGTTATCGGTTGCCAATCATGTAACAAAGAAACGGCTGAAAGATTTAACTGTTGTACAACTCAATGGCGGCGTCTCCCGGGCGGATTATAATACCCATGCCAGTGACGCAGCGCGAAAAATTGCGGAAGCCTTTGGTGCAATTCCGTACTTGTTACCACTTCCGGCAATCGTGGACCGCTCTGAGCTTAAAGACGCGATCATTACCGATAAAAATATTGCTTCTACGCTGGGAATTGCCCGGAACGCAACGGTGGCAATGTTCACGATTGGTTCTTTTACTTATGATTCAGCGTTGGTGAAATCCAATTATTTTGATGCTGCCGAAGTCGATGAATTATTGAAAAAAGGTGCAGTCGGTGACATCTGCTCACGGATTATTAATCACGAAGGAAAAATTTGTTCGGAAGAAGCCAATGCCCGGACAATCGGTATTGAACTTGGTGATATTCGCGCGAAAGAGATTTCCATTGCCGTTGCCGGCGGACAATCGAAATTACCAGCGATCAAAGCCGCTCTGAAAGCAAAACTGTGCAATATTTTAGTGACCGATGAACTAGTCGCAAACGAATTACTTTCGGATGAAGAATTATGAGCAGTGAAAAAATGATAGTTGCTCTGGGTGCTGATCACGGCGGTTATCTGTTAAAGGAGAGCCTGAAGTCCTTTTTAAGTGAAAAAGGCTATGCCGTTATTGATTGCGGAACCACTAGCAACGAAGCAGTGGATTATCCGAAATTCGCTTTTGCTGTAGCAAAACAGGTTGCTGAAAAAAACGCACAATTTGGCATTATGATCGATGGTGCCGGCATCGGGTCGGCAATGACGGCGAATAAGGTTAAGGGTATTCGCGCTGCGGCTTGTTATGATATTTCAACAGCCAATAATGCCCGCGAGCATAACAACGCCAACATGTTGACGCTGGGTGCCGGTTTGACCGGAGAAGCCTTAGTGAAGCAGATTGTGATGACATTTCTTACAACCGAATGTACGGCTGAACGTCATTTGAAACGGGTGGCGATGATTGATGAACTGGATAAAGGTACTATTGATAAAGCACTATTTAAACCGATTGCCACGACTGGCAAGGAGGAAAAATTGGCGGATATTTCAAATGAAGATTTACTGAAAATCGCTCAACGGGTGAGTGAATTAATTACCAATAAAAATAATAGTGTAACACCGGGACCGAATCACCAGGATTCCGATATGGTTTGTATGTGCGGCGTCACAGTCGATAGAAAACCGGAAACCATCCGGCAATTCCTGGATTTTGGTGTGCAACGGCTTGGTTACCATGAGGGAACCGGATGTGATTGTGTGCCCGGGGATATTGCCCAGTGCATTGATCATACGGTCTTGAGTCCCGGCGCTACTGAAGAGGATATTAAGCGGATTTGCGCCGAAGCCCGGGAATACAATTTTGCGACGGTGTGCATCAGCCCGAGTTATGTGTCGCTTGCCGCCAAAGAGCTGGAAGCTTCGCCGGTTAAAGTCTGCACAGTCGTTGGTTTTCCTTCGGGGGCCCATACTCCAGAAATCAAAGCCCTGGAAGCCCGTCGTGCTATTCGTGACGGCGCCAGAGAAATCGATATGGTCATCAATATCGGCGCTTTGAAAAGCGGAAATGACGACCTGGTTTATAAAGATATTCGCATGGTCTGCGAAGCCTGTGAAGATGGCGGCGCTATAAGTAAAGTCATAATCGAAGCAGCGCTATTGACCGACGATGAAAAGGTCCGGGCTTGTGAACTTTCAAAAAAAGCGCGGGCAAATTTTGTGAAAACCTCAACTGGTTTCGGACCCCATGGCGCGACAGCGGAGGATGTTGCCCTGATGCGCAAAGTCGTCGGTTATTCGGGAATCGGTGTCAAAGCCGCTGGCGGAATCCGGTCGTATGAGGATGCCGAGAAAATGATCAAAGCCGGGGCTAATCGAATTGGTGCCAGCGCCAGTATCAAAATCGTCGGTGGTGCGACGCCAACAACAGTATCAAACTAATTTTATAAAGGAGAAAACCGTGGTTGATTTACGAGCCTATGTATTTTTGGATAATCTGCAACCCCAGTACGCAGCCTACCTTGGAACTGTGGCAAAGGGATTTTTACCGATTGCGGGCATGGCTTCGCTTTACATTGAAATTTCTCCCGGGATCGAGATTAACCGGGTGACTGATATCGCCCTGAAATCAACGAATGTGGCCCCGGGAATGCAGATTGTGGAGCGACTCTACGGAATGCTGGAAATCCATTCGGAATCCCAGGCCAATGTTCGGCAGGCTGGTGCTGCGATTCTTGAAGCTCTTGAGTTGAAAGAAACCGATCGCTGGAAACCCAAAATTTATTCCAAACAGGTAATCCGACGGGTGGATGATCATCAGACCCAATTAATCAACCGGATGCGTTTCGGCAATATGATTATTCCGGGACAAACCCTGTTTGTCATGGAAGT
>JAFGXZ010000298.1 GCA_016936335.1 Fidelibacterota bacterium | reverse complement strand
GGCAGCTACGGTCCCGGTGCAGTTCTTTACCATGTGGGTGGATATGAGCAGTGGAATGACAGCGATCCCATGGAGCACAAATATGTGATGTACTACGATGTCGCTCCCCAAAACTGTATTCCCGGGGAAACAGAGGCCACCGCGCTGGCCTATTCCGTGGATGGAATTTACTGGAAAAGATACGGGGATCAACCGGTAATGGTAAGCGGCTCTGACGGCGCCTGGGATTCTCAATATGTTTATGCCTGGACGGTAATTGAGGAAAATGATGGTTATCGCATGTGGTACAGCGGCGGCGCCGGTGCCAGTCATGAGGGGATCGGCTTTGCGGCATCGGTGGATGGCATCCACTGGACGGCAAATTTTGATAACCCGGTTTTCCATATTGATGACGGCGTCGCGTGGAGAAATGACCGTAGTTATACGCCGGCGGTGCTCAGAATAGGTGAAACGTATCATATGTGGTTTGCAGGTAAGGATAGCCTCGAATTCAATTATTCGATCGGCTATGCCACATCAGCGCTTCCTCTGCTTGAGGTTTACCTGGACATCATGCCGGGAATCTACCCCAATATAATTCCCTGGAATAAACACGGATTTACCGATGTTGCCATACTCGGCACTCGTGATTTCAATGTGAGAGATATCGATATTAATACCATAATACTGGAAAACGTGACGCCTGAGCGGGCAAAATTCAGAGATATTTCTGCACCGGCAGCCGGCAATCAAAATGATTCATCACGTCCACGCCGCAGAGGAGATGGTATTATCGATCTGGTACTCACATTCAGGACTTCTGAATTAGTCCAGAGCCTGAGCCGGGTTGAAGGGCGTGATGAAATTATGCTCACCCTGACGGGCAAACTCAGCAGTGGGCGGCAAATCGTGGGTCGGGATGAGGTGATTATCCGGTCAGGCGACAAAAAACGTCCCGTAAAACCACCAAAAGGTCATTCTTTTGGAAAACCTGTGTTGGCAGCCGGTGATGCAGACCCCGAAGAATTCAGTCTCTCCGGTAACTACCCCAACCCCTTCAATCCGACCACAAGCATTCGATACGACATTCCGAGGGCATCTCATGTAACTCTGACGATTTATAACATGAACGGTCAGGTCGTTGAAAAACTGGTGAATCAGAAACAGGGGCCAGGATTCTACTCTGTAAGTTGGGATGCTTCTCAGTATAGTTCCGGCGTTTATTATTGTCAGATTCAGGTCACTGATCCCTCGCAAAGCGGTGGTGATTTTCAACAGGTGAAAAAGATGCTGTTGATCAAATAATTCGGTCTGCCGATCCATTGACATTTGCATTTATTTCATTAATTTTGAAGTGTAACAGACATTGATATCGAATATGTACAAACACCGCAATGTTATTTATTTAAATGATTTAGGATTGGTGTCAGCATAAAGGAACGCCCAAGTTGAAGAAACAAAAAGTGTATATTTTTCCGTTGTTATTATCAAGCTGTTTATTGGTCGCCGGTTCAGAAACCCTGGTGGTGATGGACTTTGCCAACGAAAACGTTTCTGCCAGCGATGCAAGGATAGTCACAGATCGGGTCCGCACAGCCCTGGTTGATTATAATCTGTTTGATGTGGTTGAGCGTGAGAAATTCGATGAAATCCTAAAGGAACAGGGGCAACAACTCTCAGACTGTTTCAGCGATGAGTGCGCCATTGAACTTGGTAAAATGGCCGGTGCGAAATATATGGTGGCGGGTAGAGTCAGTAAATCCGGATCCGGGTTTTACCTGTCTGCCAGAATCATTGATGTGGGCTCAACCAAGATGATGGCCAAAAAGGATATGATTCTGCGAAGTTCCGATGTACTGGAAATTCTGGAAACAGCCCCAAATTTGGTCAATGACCTGATGCAGCAGTTCACAACCAAAAAAGGGCTTGCTCTGGGATCTGGATCCGTCATGATGGGTCAATCGAAGCTTGGAAAAGTGAAGTTGATCCTTTCCGAATCCAATGTCCAGTTGATTATTGATGGTGAATCCCGTGGTTATATTCCCCGAAATGAAATCCCGATTCAATTGTCCGAAGGAATTCATACAATTACAATTACTAAAGAAGGATTTCGTCAGTGGTCTGAAACGATCAATGTCATTTCCAATTCTATCACTGAGCGCACAATAAAACTCGAACAAATCGGTGAATCAGTTCAGACAAAACTGGATTGGTCGTTTTTAACTATCAGAACAGAGCCGGAGAATGCCACAGTCATCATTGATGGTATTGAATATGGCCAGACTTACTTTGATGGCAAAGTCAATCCCGGTAAACACACATTACTGCTCTCCAGGCCGTTGTATTACGACCTGATTAAAGAGATTGAACTAACTCCGGGCGAAATGCTTAATCTGACGGAAACACTCCACCCGAATTTCGGTTCTGTGGAGATTAACACCACACCTCTGGAAGCCACTGTAATGATAGATGATAAAATCGAAACCAATAAAACGCCACTGATGATTCCGCGCTTGCAATCAGGACAGCACGAACTAAGAATTAGCTATCCCGAGTATCGCGACTATACAGCAACAATCCTGGTGGATGACAATAAAACCTCTTCCTTAGATATTAAATTGGTGCCGGCATTCGGATACCTGAATCTGACGACCACACCGGCTGGAGCAGAATTGATCATTAACGATGTGCCGGTTGCGAAAACCCCGGTCACTGGTTTAAAACTCATGTCTGGTCAGCATCTGATCACCATCAAAGCCGAATATTACAAAGATACCCAGGAAATGGTCACCATAGAAGATGGTAAAACACTTGAAAAGACTATTGCTATGTCTTCTAACTTTGGAACGCTATCGGTACAGGCCGCACCTCAAGGCGCCAAAATCTATATTGACGGAAAACTCAGAGGAAGTTCCCCGGCCGTAATTGAGCCGGTACTGGTAGGTTCGCACGATTTGAAAATAGATGCCGGAAAACACTATCGTCCGGAAGAACGCAAAGTCTTTATTGGTCTGGGGCAGACAGAAGTCATTCAAACCGCTTTGAAAGAAAAGGTTGGCGACCTGATGATCTCCACGAATCCGCCGGGCGCGAAGATTCTGATTGACGGTGATTACTATAAATTGAAAAATGGCAATATTGCCACGACGCCGGTGAAACTCACCAAAGTCTGGTCGGGAAAACGGACAATCACATTCGATCTGCCGGGCTATACGAATGGAAAGACTGAAATTGATGTCCTGGAGGACCAGGTCAATGTCGTCCGGGCGTCCCTGAATAAAATCGTGTTTATTAAACCCCGTAAAGAAGCGCTTTGGCGGTCGGCGGTGTTGCCGGGATTTGGTCAACTATATGAGAAACGATATGAAACTGCAGCCGTCTACTTTTTATCAGAATCGTTTCTTACTATTACATTATTTTGCCTAAAAGATGACCATAAAAGTATGGAAGCGGATTACTTATCACTTCGTCATGATTACGAAAACCTGAATGGGACCACTGAAGAGATTCAATCTGCCTGGAACGATGTTCAGGATGCTTATAAT
>JAFGXZ010000297.1 GCA_016936335.1 Fidelibacterota bacterium | reverse complement strand
ATAATCGTTAAACTGGTTTCACCCATTATACGATGGGATTCAATATAGTTTGACATTTTTTCGGAAATTATTAACTCTTTCCCGGCTTCCAGGGCAATCCGTATCCCGGAAAACTGCTGAAGGAGCAGATCAAATAATTCATTGAAATATTTATACTTATACGGTGGATCAGCTAAAATCAGGTCGACTTCCGGTGGATTCAGAAGGAATTTCAGGACATCCATTTTAAGGATTTCGACATCCCCTTCTAACTCCAGTTTTCGGACATTTTCCTGTATTAATTTGATCTGCTGGATATTTTGTTCGACCATGATACAGGATTTCGCTCCCCGTGAAATGGCTTCCAATCCCAGATTTCCGCATCCGGCAAACAGATCAATTACACGCAAGTCTTCAATATTTCCCAGAATCGAAAAAAGCGATTCTTTGACCCGATCACTGGTGGGTCTTAAGTTTGGATTGTGGTTGGTTTTTAGAAGGTGACCTTTGTAATATCCGGAAATTATTCGAACCATATTACATATTGCCGGGATAAATAACTGAATTAAAATCAAAATCCAGAAGGCTCTCACTAATCGGCCGGTGTGTATCGCTTCTGATCGACAGCATTGATGTTGACATATTATGGCGTTGAGCAGCCAACTCGCGCATCATTGCGATGACATTTGCAGTTATACCATTTCCAACAATTTCGGCATCTCGAACGGAAGTAATATCGCTGTTTGAAATTTTAAGTGGATTCATTCGAACGTTGGAGTTCAAGGATGCCTGCCAGACATATTGCGAGAGCTGGCGATCCGTCAAATATTTGTAACCTTTTGTATCATTCGAGCCCATCGGTCGAAACCGAATGATGGCCATGATTTCCACTGGATTACCGGCAACAGTATTTGATTGTTCAATAAAAAAGACTTCCGGTGGCAAAAATTTACTTTGACTTATAAAATAATTTTTAATTTGCTCAGCGGCATTGGTACTGCTGACATATAAAATAAAACTCAGTCTGTCATTTTTTATTCGTAAATACTGAAGCCTTGAATTTGCGGGAAATTGGGAAAGGGCATCGGCGGCAATGTTCAATTTATTCTGTCCAACCTGTACCCGCTGGATCAGGTCCAATGAAAGATCACTCGTGCCATAAACCCTGGTTGTTGGCTGCCTGCTTGTTTGTACATCAGGTTTCTTTGAGGCGATTTGCTGACGGGCATCGGATAGTCCGGAAGACATCTGCTGAGTCAGATCAGTAACCTCTGATGACAGCTGACGGGTAGCGCCGGGTATCTGACTGGCTGCATCGGCGGCTTTATCACCATAAACATCAGACAAATCATCGGCAGTTTGGATTATATCGGCAGTCTTCTCGGCAACTTTTTTGCTCACCGTTGCCGACGCTTCCATTGCGGCTTTCCGTACTCTAGCTTTGTTCAGTTGTCCGTTTTTATAGACCCATAAAATGACAAACACTACAATAATTCCTGCCACCAAAATTCCATATCGAAACAGCGGGTGCTTTTTGTACTTTTTTTCCGTTTTTTCTATTGGCTTAGGGGTAGATTTGATTTTTGCTTTGGGACCGGCCTCTTCTTCTTCGGCCTGTTCAATCAGGTCCAAGTTAGCTTCGGCGAGTTTAAACAGATCATCATCAATTTGAAAAGCGTCATTGGCATCTGCCAATGATGGCTTCATGGGCATATCAGGAAAATCTTTTAACTCCGGGGCTGATCCTGATTTTACAGGTGCCGGAGCCCCATCGTCAGAATCATACTGAAAATCACCCTCAGGTTCGTCGGCAGCAACATCGGGCTCAAGACCTTCAAGGTCAAACTGTTCGGATTCATCTATGAATTGGAGTCCAGGTTGATTTGTCAGGTTTAACCGAATCATCTGAGTTCCTTTGGCATTTTTCGAAACATTAAACCTAATAAATCAATGTACTGGCACATTGCACCGGTACCACTGCCATCTTCTTGATAGAGATCAAGGGGTTTATGTTTCTCAAAAGTATCAATGTTTTTCAGGTTGTCAATATCATAGGTCAACAACATATTAAAGAACTCAGAGTCGACCGAATAACTATAAAAATATATACGATCTACAGCACTGAAATTCTCCAGTTCAAATGTTCGGATACCATTAATGTCTGCGATCACTTTTTCTCCGATATCGTCGGCAGAACTTTTATGCAATATGGTATAATTTTCCATATCGGAAAAATTAAACCGGCATAATTGTCTGAAATCACCTGAATCAATTACAATCAGATCATGAACCTGTTCGCCTACCAACCATATCGCCCATTTTTCATGTTTGCCTATATCTTCCAATTGCTCAATTGCCAAAGCGGCACTGAACAGATCGATATCCATTATGTGAATGTTGAGATCAGCGCTCTGGGATGCGATTAAAAGCAGCTTGCCAAGTTCTTTAAAGTAGGAGATTGTCAGATACGATTGCTCGGATCCGGATTTCTTAGAAAGTGGATAATGCTGAACAAATTTTTGGTCAACCACTGCTCCAAGGCGTTTTGATATCTTCCAGTTTAGCGCTTCTTCCAGATTCTCTTCCGACAGACCCGTATCAATACTCTGAGAACTGATATCAAACCAGATCGCAGGAAGCGTTACTGCAACATAACTGTCCGGCTTTGGCAGGTTTGAACGAATATCCAGAAACGCCTTTTCCAGGGATTTGCCAAATTGCGGATTGGAGACATTTTCTGGTAAAAATGGAATTGATAAAGGGAACTTTTGAACAGTTTCGATTACGTAATCTTCTCCATTTTTAATTAACTGCCCATATCGAACAGACTCTTCAGAGAAGCTTACACAAATCATTTAGTTTTCCTGGTTATACTGATTAGTTATCCCAGCTCTTCTGATCGTTTTCTATCCACCCCTGACATGTGTCTTTAAATGTAAAGAAAAAATATTTTCGCTCTTTATACACACCTTTTATAGGATCTTTAATCCTGTATCCGTCTGAATCAGAGCTGAAAATATAGAATTCATCAATCAAGGGACTCTTTGCAATTTTTTCCGTCAGATAATAAGGTCGATAATAGGTATTTTCCATAATACGTTCAGATTGTTCAACACCAACAACATCGCCATAAGAAGAATCGGATTCAAGAACACGCCACCGATCTGCCAAAATATAAAGTGTATCCCAGGTAAATAATTCATTGTTCCACTTCGTTACTTTATAGGTTGTATCGATCAGTGTATCTTTCTTTTTATAGGAAAAGGCAAAGGTTGTATCAAAATATGTATAGAATTTCTTCGGTACATTTAACTTAAATCTGCCATCCTCAATAGTGAGGTGCTGTTCGCCAAAATAATTACTGTCTGCCCGGGTACTGTCCCGAACAGCGCTGATGACATTCATTGCTGTAACTGGGTTAGTCTGGTATTCACTGGTCATCTGATGATAATATTTTTGGACTTCATTTAATATCACCATACGCCGGCGTCCTTCGTTGCGGACAGCATCCTCCTGTTCCCAAATTACGGAAGGGACATAAATTACGATGATAAGTACAAAGGCCAATAACATGGCAACATAATTTAACGCTTTGACAAGTGTTGGTTTAAATATGGGAGTATCGTCAATATACTCTTCAACTTCCTTACTCAATGCTAACCTCGTTTTTTATTCGTTCCAGTGTTTTTTCGCCAATACCTTTAACATTTTTCAATTCATCAATGTTTGCAAATCCATTATGCGCTATGCGATAATTGATTATCCGTTGCGCCGTTACCTCGCCAATCTTTGGTAATCGCATCAGCTCTTCAAGAGTGGCTTGATTCAAATTAATCTTCCGAGATTCGGAAACCGTTTGTGGTAAAATGACTTCCGGCGCTGGTGCTTGCCGATCAGAAAAATAGAGTGAATCCACTTTTTCAGCAGAGACTTTAAAGTCACTTGCTTCACCGATATTTCCGGATATTTTCAGTATATTCTCCGGAATGCTCTTTTCCCTGATCAAATGAATTGCCGTTCCAACTACAAAGAACAGTACCAGAAACTGAATCACTAATCTTTCCTGGCGTGTCAAATTTAGCATTTCTGAATATAAATAAAAATCTATTTATCATCAATCCAAATTTGGATTATCCGGTCATTCGATTTTGCTAAATCGGTTTATGACGGCACCCCGTTTTTTTTCAACATCAAGGATCTCTTTATATAACTTTTTCTCAAGAGTGCTGGGATTTTTTGACACGTCAACCTGAACTCGCACAATCTGGTCACCCCGACCATGATGGTGCAGATGTGGAATACCCTTCTGCTTCAGCCGCAACATTTTACCACTTTGAGTACCACTGGGGATTGTCAATTTCACTCTGCCGTTCAGAGTCGGAATTTCCACTTCAGTACCCAATACTGCTTCCGCGGTCGAGATATGAAGATTTACATAAATATTATCCTCATTCCGGATAAAAATATCATGCTCTTTTTCTTCAAATATCACGATTAAATCGCCGCGGGTTCCCTTCCGTGGTCCGATATTGCCCTCGCCACTCATAGTCATGTAATTGCCATTACTGACTCCGGCTGGAACCTGAACCGAGATTTCCCGCATTCCTCTGACCCGACCGTCACCTTCACACGTAGAACAGCGCTGTTCCGCAACGGAGCCTTCGCCATTACAGTTGGAACAGGGTCGCACGTTGACCATCTGCCCAAAAATAGAGCGCGTCATTTCCCGGATTTCACCGGATCCGTGACAAACAGGACAGGTGATTCTGGAAGTACCTGGTTTTGAACCGGTGCCATCGCAGGTCGCACAGGGATCCATTCGTTTAATTTTTATCTTTTTAGTGACACCCTCATTAATATCTTCAAGGGTCAATGCCAATTTTATTTTCAAATCACTACCGGCACGTGAACCACCTCTTGAGCGCCGGGTTCCGCCACCGAACAGATCCTCAAAACCACTGAATCCACCGCCACTGCCAAAAACTTCACGAAAAATATCAAAAGGATCAAACCCGCCGCCACTAAATCCGGATGAGCCACCAAATCCATTATTTTTCAGCCCGGCATGGCCGAACTGATCGTACATCTGGCGCTTTTGTGAATCGGTTAAAACCGAATAGGCTTCCGCAGCTTCTTTAAATTTTTCCTCAGATGTTTTGTCGCCAGGATTTTTATCCGGATGATATTTCATTGCCAGCTTCCGATACGCTTTTTTAATTTCATCGTCGGAAGCTCCTTTAGTAACTCCTAATACTTCATAATAATCACGAGCCATAATTATTTACTAACCACAACTTTTGCATGCCGTAAAACATGCTTTTTAAACAGGTATCCTTTTTCAAACTCCTCAAGTACAATATCCGCTTCCACATTCTCGACTTCCTTTGCCATTACGGCATGGTGCAAATCCGGATCAAAGGGCTGATTCACCGTTTCCATAGGTTTTACATCCATATCCGATAAGGTCTTGATGAATTTTTTATAAATCATTTCCAGACCTTTTTGCAGAGTTTCATCAGGTTCTTCATTATTTTCTTGATTCAGCACTGCTCGTTCAAAATCATCCAGTATGGGTAAAATATTGCGCAATACTTTTTCACCGGCATACTCGATGATATCACCCATTTCTTTCTGAGTACGTTTCCGGTAATTGTCAAAATCCGCTGCCAGGCGTAAATACTTTTCGTTACTATCATACAACAGCTGTTCACATTCCGTTAGTTTATCCATGAGTTCTTTCTCATGGGCGGCTGGTTTTTCATGGTCCGACCTGCTTTTTGTGGTTTTTTTTGTTCTAGTTTGAGTCACTTTCTTATTCAATGCTTTTTTTGCTCCTCATTTGACTTTCTAATAAATACAGGCCGGTCCTTACTTGCAACAATAATACCAGTTACTAAATAACTTCATAATGACTGACATACCTAAAACCCGGCAAATAAACCCTAATAACTGTTCGGACATTATGACACTTGATACAATTCCATAGAGCCGTAAAATATACTCGTACTGTCAAGCTTATCCAAGCAAAAAGGTCAGATGGTTTTCATTCATTTATGATTGTTCTTAAAGAAATCTGCGGATTGCCTGACGACTCCCAACCCAGCCCAAAAAAGACCCCAAAAGCAGTAACGCAATATAGTATTGATAACTGACATTTAAAGTATAATCAAAAAAGGATTGGAGATAGGTATTTTGAACATAAATGATCCCGTATATAATCAAACTGGCCAGCAATGCACCAAGCCCGCCTTCCAGAGTTCCTTCGATGACGAAGGGCGTTTTTACGAAACGATTGGTGGCACCAATCAGTTTCATTGTGGATATAATATCCCGTCGGGCAAAAATGGTCATCTTGATTGAATTTGAAGTCAGAATAATCGAAATCAGGGTCAAAACCGCAAACACGATTAACACACAGGCCAGAATGATGCGCTGATATTTTTCCAGAATAATAAGAAAATTCTTCCGGTATTTCACCTCGTCAACGACGGAATCCCGTTGCAGAATATTTGCAATCGCCTCAACGCTCATTAGGTTCCGGTAAATCGGCTTCAGACTGATAGTAAAGGATGGCGGCAGTGGGTTATAATCCAGAATATCAAGGATGTCCTCGCCAAATTCCTGTTTAAATTTCTTGGCAGCAGTTTCTGGGGAAATGTATATGACTCGTTCAATTTCGTTCATTTGGCGTAGTTTTTTATCAAAGGCTATGATTTCATCTGAACCGGCAGTTGACAGAATAAAGATATCCACATCAAACTGGGAACGGATATTCTCTACCATGAAAAGCGTATCACGGGCGATGATATAGCCAAAACCAATCATGATAATTGAGATCGCGATAATGATTATCGAGAAGGCTCCCGAATATTTCGAGCGCAGTAAACCTTTGAAACCCTCTTTAAATAAAAACCACAGGATCGTCATGTGATACTCGCGATTTCACCGTCGTTCATCTGGATTAATCGGGCGCCCGGTACCCTTTTAATCAGACTATAATTATGAGTCGCAACGATTACCGCTGTTCCTTTTTTGTTGATTTTATACAGTAAATTGATTAGTTCAATGCTAACCCTGGGATCGAGATTTCCGGTAGGTTCGTCGGCCAATAATACGATTGGTTCTTTTACCAGTGCCCGGGCAATGGCTACCCGCTGTTGTTCGCCGCCGGACAGTTCCAAAGGTTTATGGTGAACCCGATGACCAAGCCCGACCTGGTTTAGTATATCATAGACACGACTTTTTATTTCCCGGGTTTTATAATGCGAGGCGTAAAGCGAGATTGCGACATTTTGATAGACGTTCCGGTCTTTCAACAGCTGGAAGTCCTGAAATATCATCCCCACTTTACGGCGTAAAAAGGGAATTTGGCGATCCTTGATTTTCGCGCTGTCGTAATCCCGGATGAGTACTTTGCCCTTCTCAGGAAAAAGGTCCATATAAATCAAGCGCAGCAATGTCGATTTCCCCGCTCCCGACGGACCTGTTAAAAAGACAAATTCGCCATCGTCAATACTGAAATTCAGGTTTTTGACACCGGCGTTTTTTCGGAAGCTGCATGTTGCGTTAATAAACGATATCATAAGAAAACACGTTTTTCAAATTTAAAACACTGGCGCTGTTCAAACAAGGATTTGCTGAGAAATGCGATATTTTTAACGAAGGATCTTGATAATCGTTATTCAATTACCTAATTTGCCGACAGTTAAAATGGAGAAACGATGAAGCGATCAATCTTTTTTCTGTTCCTGTTTGGTACAATCGGAATAGCAAAAACCGGCCCTGATTTTGATGACTATTTTGTAAATAAAACCATGCGGCTAGATTATTATTTCACCGGAATAAAGGATGAAACGACCATCTCCCTCGACCAGGTTAAAGAGGAACCGGTCTGGGCCGGCAGTCTGGTCAATCTGATTGACACGCTGAATTACGGCAATCATAAAGTCGAAATTTTCGATAAAAACACCAATACATTAATCTTT
>JAFGXZ010000296.1 GCA_016936335.1 Fidelibacterota bacterium | reverse complement strand
GCAAGTGGAAACCGGGCGGTTCAGACTTGCTTTTCTGCCCCCAAAAGAACGCTATAACATTAATTCATTTGATTGGTAAAGTCAAGAATTTTCATTTAGTGTTATATTGAAATGTACCAGCATTATTCTCCAGTCATAGACATGACCTGCACCATCTCGGCATATATGGTTCTAGAGTTTCACTGACATGGATACAAACACATTCCGGGTTGCACCCGGCCAGTAATAGGCCCAGTAACCATCCCATTCATAGCCATAACCAAAGGTCGAATACAATGTATCAAAAATATTATTCACTTTTACGCTCAGTTCAAATGTCTCAGAACTGATCTTAAACCCTCCATCAAACAGTAAGTACTCGGAATTTGTGCCAAAATTTTCATCATCGATATACTGCCGGCCGACATAACGGGATGTCAGGAATACGTACAAATATTTTACCGGTTTGAAGTTCAGACTGCTGTTTATGAGAAAACAGGGGATGTTGGGAATTGTATTGCCTTTAAAATCCCCGGTACTGAAAATGTGCTGGCCGACGCTGCTATTCATATTTAGTGACAAGTATTTTGAAGCCTGATAGCCAAACTCAAATTCAAGCCCCTGGTGCAATGTTTTCCCGGCCTGGAAGTAATCGTATTCACCTTCCTGCTCAATGTCAATATTCTTTAATTGTTCATTAAAATACCGGATTCGATAGAGGTTAAGAGAAGCATTCCAATTGTACCGATTGATCGATGAACCTAATTCAATATCGTTAATTGCCTCAGCGGCTGCCCTTTTCGGTTCACTCCAGACATCATCGGCCTCAATAATCTGATTATCCGCCGGTTCGCGCTGGGCTTCACTGTAATTCATGAAAATTGTCCAGGTATCGCTCAGGTTGACGATCACGCCATAGCGAGGATTCAGAAAATGCCAGTCGGCATTCATTTGATATCCCGGTGCATAACCGATTGTATCCTGATCCAGTTTCCAATAAATATTCTGTTGTTGAAAATCGACGGTTAGTTTTACCCTGTTAATTGGTTCCAGCATTAGATGAACAAAACCGGTCGCCAGTAATTTCGACCCGGTGTATTGGTAATATCTGTACCAGTCGCCGCCGATTTCATCAATGAGAAATGGATTGCTGAACCGGTTAATCTCGCCAAAATGATCCCCTTGATAAATCCGAAATTCAGTACCAATATCGAGGCGGGCCATTTTCCAAAGCCAGGTCAGTGTCGGGATTGTCCCGAAGTAATGATTCACGATCCATTTCCGCCGTGTAAACGAAAGTCCAAGAAAATCGTTATCAATCCAGGGATAACCGGGATAAAACCGATCCAGATTGTAGGATTTCAGAAAATTATAAAAATCGATTCGGTCGTTTCTGCCACTTTCATCCTCCAGGGAATAACCGGCTGATTTAACAGATCGGTAATAGCCATTTCCATGAACATAATAAGCCGTGTTGGTTAGGCGCATTTTTTCCGAAATTGTCCAGTAGCTGTTCAATGAATAGATCTGCTGTAAAAAATTGTCGACGTACTGTCTCGAGCCCTGACGACGAAGAGTCCGGTTGTTGATATCGACAGATGAAATTCCATCCCACGCCAGATAGGTATTTTCATAGCCTATCAAAGCACGAAGTTGATTCATCATCCTTCTTCCCCGGTATTCAATTCCCAGCGAAAATGAACCCTGATAGCTGTCATGATAGCCTCGATACCCCTTGGTCTTTATCTGTGAATATCGGGATTGAACACTAAGTTTATCACCTAATAATTGACCGCTGTTCAGTTTCAATACAATCTTGTCGGTATGATACGAACCGACGCCAATTAAAAACGACGCTTCCGGTTTTTCCGAAGCAATCGCGGTTTGAACATTGATAGAACCGCCGAAAGCGGATGTTCCGTACAGGCTGTTCCCTACTCCCCGCTGAATCTGGATAAGCTCTGCATCGGCTAAAATGTCGGCATGATCGACCCAGTAGACCTGATAGCTTTCGTTATCATTCAGGGGAACATTATCCAGCATCACAGCAATCCGGCTCTGATCAAAACCACGAATCTGAACATAGGAATACCCTGTTCCGTTACCACTCTCACTGTACGAATAGACGCCAGGTTCCATTGCCAGAATCATGGGTACATCCTCAACCGTGTAGCGGGTTTCAATTTCGTCGACGGTGACATTTGAAAAGGCCACCGGGGTAATTCCTTCCACAGCCCGGGAAGCAATCACAAATACATCTTTCCCATGAATCACTTCCGGTTTTAAATAGATAATTCCAAGGCGCGCTGCTTGAATGATAAATGATGTGTCCACATAGGCAATGTGCGAAATTGTTATTTTCGTCGGAAATTCCGCACTTTCAATGGCAAATTCACCGGTTTCATTGCTATAGCCGCCGGCGCCGGATTCCAATATAATATTGGCAAACTCAATTGGTTGACCGGAGTCTGCAGAAATGACTTTTCCGGTTATTATTTGCGTCTCACCACAAAGAGACGAGAATAAAATTACCCAGCAAATAATACTTTGAATAATTTTTAAGTTTTTGAAGTATGTCATATTTTCTCCCTTCGCTGGCATTATCCAGATCAGGTTCATCGGGTATTTTCTCAGCCGTCCCGATATATCAGAACAGCACCCCTGGACCATCACATTTTCAATATAATGCAGAGCAAGAAAAATGTACTCTGCAATTTAGCGGGAACGCCTGGGAGTCGAACCCAGCTTCCCGATTGTGTCGGGAACAGCGATTTTGAAGACCGTGGCACCCACCGGGGTTGCAATCATTCCCATGAATTCCTCTTAATCACAATATAATCAATTTTATGAAGCGCTTTCAACCGATCACCGGCTGCTTTGGCTGCTTCCTGAGAATCATATTTACCAACTCGAACTGACAGCAGATCTGTATTACTGCTTTTGATTTTCTGAATATAGGGTTCATAGCCATAGGATTGAAGGCGGTTTTTTAACGTCAGCGCGTTCTGTGAATTTCCAAAAGCACCAACCTGCAGGGCCCATTTGGATTCAGTAACAGTTTTTTCAACCGGCTTTGGTTCCGGTGCCGGTTGAACAGTTTCCATCGGTTTATCATCTGTGATCCAGGTCGCGGCGGACTGATAGTTTTTAAAAGGCATCTTCATTTTTGGGTATCGTTTTAAATAGTACGAATAGTAGTAATCAACCGAATCTTTTTTATTCATGACGTTGAAACTGCTCAGCAGCATATATACACAATTTCCAATTTGTTCGCTTTCGGGATATTTGGAAATTAACTGTTTAGAATAATCGATTGTTCTATTGTAAAGTCCTTTTGTGTACAGATATTCTATGATTTTCGTTAATGCATCATCAGCCCGGTCACTGTTCGGATATTGGCTCATGACATCTTTGTATATTAAAAGTGCCTTATCGCCATCGGGTTCGATCAATGCCGAGAGATACAAGACATCCGGATTATTGGGATATTTTCTGATCAAATTCGGAATTGCCGCCCGAACCTTATTAATATCATCCTTTTCAATATATTCAAAATATTGACTTAGATCCTGGGTAAAAATCAGGACCGGGAAAAAGCATAACAATACCAGAAATAATCGTTTCATTATCAGTCTAAAAAGGAATCCTCGGTTCCACAAACCGGACAAATCCAGAGCGCTTCATTGGCGATATGCCCACAGTTGGAACAGCGGACTTCATTAATAGAATCGAACCGATTCACAATATCCGTCAGAACATCACCGGCCTCACGATCACGCTGCAGGGCAATCAACAATTTGCTGTAGGCAATTTTTGCGATCACCGATGTTGGATTGGTTTCGATTAAATCGCTGATCAGGTTTGACGCCCTGGACAGGTCTCCTTTGCGTTCATAAAAGCTGGCCAATGCGGTGATTGTGCGAACATCATTGGGTTCATTTTTCAATATTTTCAGATAAAAATCCTCGATATTTCCAAAATTACCATAATTAAACAGGACTTTTTGAATTTGAGGAAAAACCAGCCAGGCTTTTTTTGGAGCAACTTCAGCAAATTTTTCCCACCACTCCACCGCATCAGCATCCCGCTTTTCCCTTAAATAGGATTCAGCAATGTAATAATAGCTGGCCTCGCAACGGGAATCGATACGGATAGCTTTCCGAAAGATCAGACGGGCATCGTGATATGCTTTATTTTCAAATTTATCAAGGCCCTCCTGCACTTTGTAAATAGACATTGCCCGTTTATTATGCTCTTTCCGAATCTGAAAAACCTTTTCCATATATTCGGAGGCTTTATTCCATTTTTTCAAATCCCGATATAGGTGCCAGATCTTTTCCAGAGCCCAGATGTTTTTCTTTTCTTCGTCCAGTATATTCAAGGCTACAGACAAAGCAATTCCTTTTTCATTCAGATCAACATAATCCAGTACCAGATTTCGCATAATTTCCAATTTCTGGAGTTTGTTAATGTCCTGACGATAAAGCAAGGTCTGATGCACTTTTACGGCTGGTTTTAATTTTCCGGTTTCACGGAGAATATTCCCCAATTTGATGTAGGCGTCAATATGGCTGGTGTCTTTTTCAATAATCGATTTCAGTTCCTTGATAGCAACGTCGTACTCCCCCTGAAGAATGTGATTCAGAGCCTGGGTATACAGCGACGATTTCGGTTTTATCTCCGTTTTTCTTCGCCCAATAACGGTTCCCAATACCATTATCAGGATTACAATAAAAACAATTACCAGAATGATTTGAAGTGTTGTCATTTATAACCCTTTATTCGATTACTCTTTTAATTCAACCTCTTCCAGGTCTTTATTGCGTAAAAGATCGATTTCTTTTTTTAACTTTTTATATTCACCATTTAAGACGTGCACTATTCTCCTTTGTTCCAGAATTTGGAAACCGGCAATCAGGTATCCAATTAAAAATCCTAAAACCATGGCTATCAGCAATACAACGATCATTTCAGTACTGAACGCATAGTTACTACTAAAAAATTTCAAGGTAATTTTCTGACCAACATTCTGAATTACAAAGATCAGCAATAACAGAACGATAAAAACAAGCACAAGCAATTTTAGATATTTCATATCGACCTCATGATTTTTGAATTTTACCAAACAGGCTGACACCGGGTGCTCCGGTAATTAATATATCAATTAAATCACCAATGTCAGCGTTTCCTTCTTTTAAAATTACCAGTTTATTCGAATCTGTCCTACCAATTTTTTCATCGACATTTTTTTTACTGCTTCCGTCAATTAATACCGATTGGACCGTTCCGATTGTCTGACGATTTCTGAAAGTCGTATGCTTTTTCTGTTTCGCAATAATCCGATTAAGGCGTTCTGCCTTTTCTTCCTCAGTAACGTTATCAGTCAATTGCACGGCCGCAGTATTTGGACGCGGTGAATACTTAAACATATAAGCATTATCAAAGATGACTTCATCCATCACACGCAGAGTTTCTTCAAAATCAGCGGCGGTTTCACCAGGAAAACCGACAATAATATCAGTCGTAATCCCGCAAGTGGGTAAAAGATTTCGAATATTTGCCACAAAATCCAAATATCTTTTCTGAGTATAAGACCGGTTCATCGCCGACAATACTTTTGTCGATCCCGATTGGAGCGGCAAATGAATATGCTTACAGATATTGTCAAAATCACGCATTACTTCAAGCATCCGGGCATTTACATCTTCCGGATGGGGTGATGTAAAACGAATCCGTTTGACACCCGGTATTTTTGCGACCTGGATCAAGAGTTCCGGAAAGCGGTATTCCTTATAACGATAGGAATTGACATTTTGGCCTAGTAGTGTAATTTCCTGATAGCCATCATTGACGGCAATTTTAACTTCTTCCACAATGCTTTTTACCGAGCGACTACGTTCGCGTCCCCGGGTATATGGAACAATGCAATAGGAGCAAAATTTATCGCATCCCCGCATAATGGACACCCAGGCATTCACAACGCTATTCCTGAACGGCATCAGGCCGTCATAAACTTCCCTTCTGGAAAGATTCACATCAACAAAGGAATGGGGTTTATTCATTATCAATTGAGGAATTTGACGATAGGCATCCGGCCCTAATACCAGATCAATGAAGGGTTTCTCCTTTAATATTTTGCCACGATCCCGCTGGGCAACACAGCCTACAAGACCAAGGAGAAGATCTGGATTCGTTTTTTTTAAGGATTTAAACTGGGACAAGCGAGAGATTGCCCGATTATCGGCGCCATGACGAACACTGCAGGTATTCACCAGAATGATATTGGCTTCTTCCGGATTGCAGGTAGCGATATAATTTTCCCTTTCCAAAAGTCCGGCAATGATTTCAGAATCAGCCTCGTTCATCTGGCAACCATACGTTTCAATATAATATTTACCGGCTTCCATAGTAGTCGAAACTTAAAAAAAAACAGCCGATTTATAAAGCTGAATAAAAAATTAGATTTTATTAAAATATTCTAGCGAATGTAACCAGTAAAATAATAATCGAGCGGATTTTTATTTATTCCGAATTGACGAACTTCGTAATGAAGATGAGATGCCGTACTTCTGCCGGTACATCCGACTTCCGCAATTTTCTGACCACGTTTGATCACTTCGCCCGGTTTAATAACCATTTTAGATAAGTGGGCGTAAAAGGTCGAATAACCATAACCATGATCCACTTTAATTATTTTACCATAGGTAGTGCTGTAACTTGTGCTTCGAACCACTCCGTCAGCAGTTGCATAGACCGGGGTTCCTGATGGTGCTGAAATATCAATTCCATAATGAAACTGGCGGGTGCCGGTAAACGGATCGCGCCGGTAACCAAAACCATCCGAAATATAACCGGTATTTACCGGGCGAATGGATGGTGTTGATTTTATCTGGGGAGATCGATGCTTGATAGCATCATAGATTTCTTCGTAACTGATACGTTCCAGCTTGATTTCCCGAGTCAGACGATCCAAATCATTTGCTAATTCCGATATTTTTACATCATCACTGGGTAATAAATTATCAAGTTCTTCACCCTGGAAACTGTATTTTCCTCCAATACCCAGTTTTCGAACATCCCGATCAATGACCGGAATATCAACATATGTTCGCAATGCCTGATCTTTTTCAGCAAGAACATGCAGTTCCGACTCCATCTGCTGAATCCGTTGATCGAGATCGTACACAGTACCGACAAGTTTACTGTTATTTTTTTTCAGGCGGACTACTCTGGCATTATAAACGGAATTTGAAAAAACATTTATCCCGATTATCACAGCACCAATGATTAATAAAACGGCAAGAACCGCCGTGCCAATCAACTGTCGGTGAGACAGACTAAAGGCTTTTGGTGATCTTTTTGTGTTCCAAACTAAAACAATCTTGGATTGTCTCTTCATTCTTATTCTAACAATTTTTTATATTGGTAACCCCAAGATTTTCATCTACACCTCATTTTAATAAAATGTAAACACTTTGTCAACATTTTTTATCAACCTAAAAAACCTCTCAAATTGAGTGCTCTTGAGGTGTGTCGTAGCTTTCGCAAGGCCTTTTCTTTTATTTGCCGGACTCTTTCGCGTGTTAAATGTAAGTCATTTCCGATTTCTTCAAGGGTCATGGGAAGTTCATGACCAATGCCAAAGTACATCCGAATAATGGTTGATTCTCTATTATCGAGGCTTCGTAATGCTCTCTCAATTTCAATATGAAATGATTCTTCGGTGAGTAAATTTCCAGGTTCGTTGTCTTCCTGGCCTATTAAAATGTCCTGAAGAGTTCCATTGCCATTTTTTCCGATAGGAGAATCAATACTTAGGGTTCCCTCTGAAAGCTGCCGGGCAATATCCAGATCAATTTTTTCCTGGACAAGAATTTCTTCAATTTCTTCTATGGTTGGTTCTCGTTCATATTCCTGCTCAAATTCAGATGTTATTTTTGAGATTTTATTGAGATTACCAACCACATTAAGCGGTAATCTAACAAGTCGAGAATATTCGGAAATTGCCTGTAATATCGTCTGCCGGATCCACCAAACGGCATAGGAGATAAATTTAAATCCCCGGGTTTCATCAAAGCGCTGAGCGGCTTTGATGAGTCCAATATTACCTTCATTTATCAGATCCTCAAGTGACAGCCCGTGGTTCTGGAACTTCTTAGCAACAGATACTACAAACCGTAAATTCGCTCGTAATAATCTGTCAAGCGCCTGTGAATCACCCTGCCGTACTTTGATAGCGAGTTCTATCTCCTCTTCCGGTGTAAGAGGATCTTCATGGCTGATTTCCTCAAAATATCTCTTAAGCACATGGCTGTACGAATAGGGATACTTTTCTAAGGACCCACCCTTTTTCATAATGGATTTTAACTTGAGATTTGGAAACTATTTCTCTTCTTTTTCCGTTTCCGGGTCGGCTGATTTTGCCTTTTCGGCCTGACTGGCTTCCTGAATAGACTTATATTGTTTTTCTTTGTCTTTTAGTTTCTTCTCTAAATCCTTAATCACTGCCAGACAGGTTTTGACATTTTCATTTTTTTCAAAATCTTTGCTTTTTTTATCCTGAATTAACTGGTAAACAGTACCGCCCAATTCCGCAAACTGTTTTTCAATATCCCGTTTAGTCTGAAAAATATCCAGTTTGACTTTCCCGAGTTTTGTGACTTCTTCGGCTTTATCAGCGGCATCACGGGTAAATTCTCCGGCCTTGTCAGCGGCTTTTGTTACCCATTCGCCTAGATTTTTCTTTATGTCTCCCCATAAGTTCGTCATATATCCTCCTCTTTTTTGGTTACACTATATTCTTGTTCATATATTTATAATATACAAGGATATTTCTAAATAAAAAATGGGCTATTCCAATTACTGAAACAGCCCATTCATTCATAAACAAATTACCGATTAATACATTCCACCCATTCCACCACCCGGAGGCATGGCTGGTGCAGGTTCATCTTCCGGTATTTCACAAATCAATGCTTCAGTTGTCAATAACAGACCGGCAATACTGGAGGCATTTTCGATAGCAATCCGAACAACCTTTGTCGGATCAATAATACCGGATTCGTAAAGATTAACATACTCTTCTTTGTACGCATCAAAACCGAAGTCATCTTTACCTTCTTTGACTTTCTGAACCACGATAGAAGGTTCATGTCCGGCATTCAGGGCAATCTGTCGAATCGGTTCTTCAATTGCTCTTTTCACAATCTTAACTCCGACAGCCTGGTCACCGATAGCTTTCATGTCATTCAGTTTATTAAGAACTCTCAATAGAGCAACACCACCGCCGGGAACAATTCCCTCTTCCACGGCTGCGCGGGTTGCATGCAGAGCATCTTCGACGCGGGCTTTTTTCTCTTTCATTTCAACTTCGGTAGCGGCACCAACTTCCAGGACTGCAACGCCACCTGACAATTTGGCTAAACGTTCCTGAAGTTTTTCTTTGTCATAATCGGATGTTGACGACTCAACCTGGGCCTTTATCTGTTTGATGCGGGCTTTAATATCATCGGATTTCCCCGATCCTTCAACAATTGTTGTGTTGTCTTTATCAATCGTTATTCTCTTGGCTTTACCAAGATAAGAAACGGTTGCATTTTCCAGTTTAAATCCCTGTTCTTCAGAAATGACAGTACCGCCGGTCAAAACGGCAATGTCTTCCAGCATGGCTTTACGACGATCGCCAAAACCCGGGGCTTTTACTGCGGCAATCCGCAGAGTGCCACGCAGTTTATTGACAACCAATGTTGCCAAGGCTTCACCTTCAACATCTTCAGCAATAATCAGAAGCGATTTACCCATTTGGGATACTTTTTCAAGAATGGGTAAAAGATCTTTCATAGCACTGATTTTTTTATCATAAATCAAGAGATATGGATCATCAAGGATCACTTCCATTGCATCAGCATTGGTAACAAAGTAAGCGGATAGATATCCACGATCAAACTGCATACCTTCAACAACTTTGAGACCAGTTTCTGTTGATTTGGATTCCTCAACAGTGATAACACCATCTTTACCAACTTTTTCCATGGCATCAGAAATTAGATCGCCGATAACTTTATCATTATTGGCCGAAATTGCACCAACCTGAGCAATTTTCTCCTTGCTGCCGGTAACTTCTTTGCTGATCTCTTTGAGACCTTTTACAATTTCAATAGTTGCCAGATCAATTCCTCTTTTAATTTCCATCGGATCGGCGCCGGCTGTTACATTTTTCAAACCTTCGGCGATAATAGCTTGGGCTAGGACTGTAGCAGTCGTAGTTCCATCACCAGCGATATCAGAAGTTTTTGAAGCGACTTCCTTAACCATCTGGGCACCAATATTTTCCATCTTGTCTTCGAGTTCAATCTCTTTTGCAACTGTAACACCGTCTTTGGTAATTGTCGGAGAACCAAATTTCTTTTCGATGACAACGTTCCGGCCTTTGGGACCGAGAGTCACTTTTACCGCATTTGCTAATTTATCAACTCCTTCTTTGAGAGCTGATCTTGCTTTGACGTTATATTCGATTTGTTTTGCCATTAGTTTTGCTCCTTTCTACTTTAGCTGATGACAGCTAAAATATCACTTTCTCTCATAATTAGATGTTCAACACCATCAATGGTGACTTCAGTTCCGGAGTACTTACCGTAGAGAATTTTATTTCCTACTTTTACTTCCATTGCGACTTTTGTTCCGTTTTCACTAACTTTTCCTGGTCCGACTGCAATCACAGTACCTTCCTGTGGTTTTTCCTTTGCAGTATCTGGCAGGATTATTCCACCAGATGTTTTTTCTTCCGCTTCAGATGGTTTTACAACCACTCGATCTGCTAAAGGTTTAATCGCCATATTCCATTCTCCTTTCAATTTTTAGCACTTTTTTGGTGGCTAATGTTACTTTTATTTAATCAATAATCTTCATTATACAGAAACCAAATTCCAACACATTTCCAATTTCACTACTTTTAAAAAGCGATACGTATTTTACAAAGCCTATGCCAGAAATCATACTGGACATTTCGTCACATTGGAAGACTGATATTTGTTTCTAAATGACATTACGACAATTTTTCTGGATAAGGCCAGATATTAATTGGATTATCGAGTAATTAAATCACCAACATACATCCGTTCAACCATTTATGTATTTAGATTGAAGCGATACTGTTTTTTAAAATTTTGTACCCCCAACAGGACTTGAACCTGTGCTTCCAGCTCCGGAGGCTGGCGCTCTATCCACTGAGCTATGGGGGCAATAAAAAAGCGGATTAAATTACATCATTCAAACCTAACTCACAAAAGTTTTATGAAACTTTTTATATACAAAAGAGTTATGAATGGCAATATCCGGGAAATAACTATGAATTATTTTTATTTATTTATATCTTACGTCGATTTTTACTAAAGATAATCTGAGGAGTAACCATGAAAAAATTCGCCATTTCGCTGCTGGTATTGCTTGTGGCTGTCACATCGTGTACTAAAAAGGAACCCAGTTTAATCCTGGAAAAGGATAGTCCTGCTTACAATCTTGCAAAATCTCTTGCAGAAAAGATTCCTTATTACGATCCCGATCAGAACAAACCCCTGATTTCGACGAAGTACTTTGACATTACAACAGGTGATATACTAAACGTAATTCAAACAAATTTCGGAAATCGTGCCCAGCAATTGACAAATTTTAATGCTGATCGTATCAAGACGATTATTGACCAAAACGCACTCCAAATGGGCGAAGTGAAACTCCTTCTCAGAGAAGCGAAATCAATGAATATCCAGGTTTCCGACGAAGAAATCGACAGTCTTATTAACGAGCGTTATATTCGTGATGGCGGAAAAGAACGGTTTATGTCATGGCTCCAAAACAATAACATAGAATATGAAACCGTGCGCAACGATACTCGTGATGGAATCATGATTGAGAAATATGTCGATACCGCCCTTTCAAAAGATTTTGAAGTCACCGATGATGATTTGATGGAAAATTATAAACAGGATAAATATGCAACTGTCCGTCACATTTTGTTAAAAACTCAGGGTCTTGATGATTCCAGTAAAGTGGCCAAATATCAAGAAATGGAAGCTATTCTGAAAAGAGCTAATGCCGGCGAAGACTTCGCAGCCCTCGCCAACGAATACTCTGAAGATCCCGGTTCCAGCAAAAACGGCGGCCTGTATGAAAATTTTACTCGCGGCCGGATGGTGAAGCCATTTGAAGATGCGTCTTTTGGTGTCCCTGTTGGTGAAATCAGCGACATTGTCGAAACATCTTATGGTTATCATATCATAAAAGTCATTGAACGGAAACCGGAAGAAAAACCTTTTGAAGAGGTCAAAGACAGTATGAAAGCAAAACTGGAACAGGACAAGCGGAATCAGGTTTATGATGATAATCTGGAAAAACTGAAGAAAAAAGCAAATTTTAAAGTAATTGAATATTAGTAAATATTTTCAACTGTTAAAGCCGTCTGCTCTATCGGGCAGACGGCTTTTCTTATTGAGCAAATCCGGATGATGTTACTATTTTTCCATCATACCGGACAATAAGTCCTTCCGTATGTGGTATTGTCTCCAACAACTCAATGCCCAGTTTTACACCAGCGACAAATATCCCGGTCGCCAAAGCATCTGCTTGTTCCGTTGTCGGAGCGATGATCGTGACAGACTGACAGGAATCGGCCGGGTATCCGGTCTTTGGATTTAATATATGATGAAATCGTTTTTCATTATAGAAAAAGAACTTTTGATAATCACCGGATGTTACTACCGCCCCGCTGTCAATTTCAATGACTTTCAGTAATTCCCGTTGCATTCTCGGATTTTGAATGCCAACACGCCATTTTTTCCCATCGGCCCTGGGCAATACCCGCAAATCACCACCTGCATTTACCAACGCACCTTTAACATTATTGTCAGATAATATTTGAATCGCTCTATCAACGGCATAACCCTTGGCAATCCCACCAGTCGTTAACATTGTTCTTGGCGAAGTCGAAATAAGTAAATTATTTTCAAGGTCAACCGTCAATGATTGATAATTAACAAAGGGAAGTAACGACAGAATTTTATTTTCAGAAGGCGGTTTCGGATTTTCTGATTTAAAATCCCATAATGGTAATAGGATACCAACTGTCATATCAAAACAACCATATGTCAGTTTCGACACCTCCTGCCCTCTCTGAATCAGATATAGTACCTCATCAGGCATTATGACACTGTTAACAGTACGATGACTGAATTCGTATAGGGGACTCTTCGGATTGCCCTCATAAAACAACGCACCGATTCGGTTGATTTCGGCTATTGCCGCATCAATGGCTTGATTTGCATGCTCTTCGGAAATATCCAGTACTGTAATTTCAATAACCGTACCCAACGCAAATTGGGTAATCTGGTACGATTTTAACGAATTTTCCGAATTACAGCCGAATAAACCAACAGTAATTCCAATTAGAATTAGTGATAAAAATACTTTTTTCATTTGATTGTTTTTCTTGGTTGGATTATTGACAAATCTCTTTCATGGAGAATACTGAAAAATCCGTGGATGCTTTTTTTATTGACCATTTTCGAGTCAGCCATCCAGCAAGTACCAGAATCAGAACAGCAATGAAAAATTGCTGAACTTCCGGCGGAATCCCGATGAATGGTGTTTTGATAAATACGCCCGCAAGGATAATGGCAAATAAAAAACCGAGTAATGGAAAACCATATTGCATGAACGCCAGTTTCAGTTGATTTTTATCGGATTGCTCAATAAGAATACGATCGCCGATCTTTGCATTTAATATATTCGTCAATTTAAGAGTCCTTTTCCCTGAATCACCCGGTCGACAAATCATTCGGGCACCACAGGAATGACAATGATCATTGTCCAGCAATTCGATTTCGGCAATCGTATCGATCACACTGACAATGACCCCTATTTCAAAACTTTCATCCATTTATTTTTCGCCGGCTTCACCGACAATAACAATACATTTGGTCGGGCATTTTTCAGTCGGAAGTACTGGTTCTTTGGTGTATTTTTCATGATCCACAACGGCCAAATTATCAATCACGTTGAAACCAATCCCATCCACTGCTTTTTCACAAATTTTACAGGCAATACAGGCGGCGCTGCAAACTGCCCGCGAATTTTTTCCATTATCTTTATTTCGGCACAATACAAATACATGATGGCTAAGCGGATGCAATTCAATCACATTGCGCGGACAGGCAACAACACAATTCCCACATCCTGTGCATTTGATTCGATCGACAACCGGTATCCCTTTTTCATTCATGTGAATAGCATCAAATGGACAGACCGCCACGCAGTCACCAAAGCCGATACAACCATAGCTGCAGGCTCGTTCGCCACCACTGACAAATGTCGCTCCGATACAAGACCGTATGCCTTCATATTCCGCCTTCTTTTTGACAGTTCCATCACCACCCTGGCACATGACAATCGCAACCTGTCGCTCACCGGATTCTACTTCCACGCCCAGGATCAGGGCAATTTTCTCCGCAGCCTCAGGACCACAAACCGGGCAGGCGCTCAGTTGAGACTTGCCACCAGCCAAATTTTCAGCAAAATTTGCACAACCGGCATAACCGCAGCTTCCACAATTTGCACCGGGAAGTAACTCTCCAATCATTTCAATCCGAGGATCCTCCTCTACATGTAACTTTTTGTTTGCAAGGCTGATCAAAATCGAAAAGAAGAGTCCCAATCCACCCATACTCAATACTGCATATATCAGAGAACTGTCAACCATCTCAATACTCCATTTAAATCAGTCCGGAAAAACCCATAAACGCCAGCGCCAGACAACCAGCGACTATCATTGTTATCGGCGCTCCTTTGAAATATTCTGGTACATCTGCCAATTCCAATTCCTCACGGATACCTGCCATTATGATAATCGCTAACATAAAACCCACGCCGGCGCTAAATCCGAAGATAATACTCTCAATAAAGTTGTACTCTTTTAGAACCAGAAACAATGCAACACCCAGGATCGCACAGTTCGTGGTGATTAATGGCAGGAAAATACCCAGGGCGTCATACAGCGGTTTGCTGATCTTTTTAATAAACATTTCTACCAGCTGTACCAGTGAAGCGATCACCAGAATAAAAGATACAGTCTGTAAAAATTGAAGGTTCAAACCCTCCAGAATATATCGATTTACCAGCCATGCTACCGCTGCTGTCAATGTCATGACAAAGGTCGTTGCCAGCCCCATGCTGATTGCCGGACCGATTCTCTTGGAAACCCCGACAAACGGGCAGATGCCGAGAAAATTTACCAGCACGTAGTTATTAACTATTACTGCCGATAAAAATATGATAAACAGGTTCGCCATTATTTAGCCCTCCTTGCATTCAACCAGTTGCTGATCCCAATCATCAATCCTAATGTTAAAAACGCACCGGGTTGTAAGACCATTACCATCCAGGGTTCAAAACTTGACGGCATTATCTGGACGGCGAATATAGTACCGACTCCAAGGAGTTCCCGGATCGAGCCTAATATCGTCAATGTGATCGTAAAACCGACACTCATCCCCAGCGCATCAATAATTGAACGGCCAACTGGATTTTTCGAAGCAAAGGCCTCCTGCCGACCAAGAATGATACAGTTTACAACAATTAGTGGCACGAACGGCCCAAGGGCTTTGCTGATATCCGGTACATAAGCAGCCAGCATTTTATCTGCAATCGTCACAAATGTAGCAATGACGATAATAAATGTCGGAATTCGTACCTCTTTTGGGATAATATTTCGTGCTATCGATATAATTGAACTGGACATGACCAGAGTAAAAATAACTGCTAGTCCCATGGAAAATCCATTTATAGCTGAATTTGTAACCGCGAGTGTCGGGCAAAGCCCAAGTAACATACGCAATACAGGATTTTCATCCCATAATCCTTTTAAAAATTCTTTCGAATGACTTGTTTTACTTGCCATCTCAATTCACCTTCCGGTTTAGATACGTATCACGATATCCTTTTATCGAAGCATTTAATATATTGATTATTGCTTCAGAAGAAACGGTTGCGCCTGAGATTGACTGGACCTCTCCCTTTTCTTTATCAGGAATTTCAGATACTGATGTAATGAATTCTTTTATTGCCAGGTTATTAAATTGTTTTATAAACCATTGTGGATTGTCATTCGTTTTATCATTGACGATTCGGGTTCCCCAACCTTCTGTTTCATCCTGCTGAATAATTTCAAGGCTCTGCATTTTCGTAAAATCCGGATTCATGCAAGCCAGAACTTTTATCGTACTTTGAAATCCTTCACCACTGGCAATAAATGCAACTCCTTTGACCAAACCATTATCATTTTTATTCAGGAAATAGGTTTTATTACCAATTGTTAATATTTCGGCACCTTCCGGGACCAATTCCGGATCGAAGGCAGTATCGTTCACAGCGTTGATTGCCGGACATTCCCCAATATTCAGGTCGGTATTTTCTTTCAATATTCGACTGTTTTCAACCAATGCCGCATTTATTATATCGATCACAGCTTTTGACGAAATTGTCGCTCCGGTGATGGCCATAATCTCTCCG
>JAFGXZ010000036.1 GCA_016936335.1 Fidelibacterota bacterium | reverse complement strand
TTGCCTGATAAGCAAACTGGACGACCGCCGGACGATTAATGTCATTCGATACAGTCGGTGAAACTATCAAATCTTCCTTAAACACCTTAATACTGAACCATTTGCCATAAGGACCATTCGCTGTCGTGTCAATTTCAAGATTTTCCGGATCATCATCCGCCCAGTCATGCACGATCGCAACAACAAACAACATGCGGTTATCAACCAACAATAATGAATCCCCGCCAAAGTTAAAACTGATCGAATTCACACTGTCGGACTGATCCGGTATTGTAATTGCCAGCCCACCGCTGATCAGTGAATCATCGGCCCCGAAGCTTCGATTACCACGATCCATATACAGCCGGAGTTCATCCACAAACCAGCCGGCAGAGCTGTTGGTGATCGGCCATAAACGAAAACCTTTCAAGTAATAGGTCTGGGGATCATCCGGATCATCTGTAGAAAAAGTAAAGTTTGCAATCGCCATTGTGTCACCGGAAGCCAGGTGACGCCACTGCGTTGAAACATTATTCAAAGCATACTGAAAATTCCAGCCATACTGTGCCTGTACTGGCACAAAGAAGCATAGAATGCTCATCAGTAAAAACGCTTTAAATCCTGAACGGTGTTTCAGCAATTTACAAATCCGTTTAACGCATTAATGTGATTTTATAGTTTTTCAGCAGCCCCGCGCCTTCAATCCGGATAAAGTAAATACCACTACTGACCGGGACATTCAAATGATTCAGACCGTCCCAAACCAGATTATACTGCCCGGCAGAATGATAATTGTGAGATAATTCATTGACAAACTTACCCTGTAAATCGAAGACTGAAATACGATAATTTCCTTCACTTCCCTCGGGAATTGAAAAATGAATGTTTGTCACCGGATTAAAGGGGTTGGGATAGCAATCAATGAAAAAATAATCTGATAAAATTGTCGCCTCCTGCGGTTCATCGATCTTCAAGGCAAGTTGTTGAGAGTGTTGATCTCTCAAATCAACATAATCCAGTTGAATCAAACCGGCGTCGGGCTGGAGTTTTTCAAAATTCGCCATTAGAAAATTACCGCCGCCGCCAAGCGGTCTTTCCAATGCCAGAAAATTCACATCCAAAATACCATCTTCTAATTTATCTTGAGGATATAATAAGAAATTCCGGGAAGAGGTCTCAATAACCCAGTCTCCGAGAGCCAGGTTATCAAACCGGTATTCTTCCGGATTAAAATTTATTTTACATTGGGCCGAAACAAGGTTTGGGATATTTTTCAGATCAATGCGAACCTGGCAAAATTCAGGATAATTTATGTTGTCCTTTGATTCAAATACGAGTTCCGGTATATCATTATAAGCAACAACTTTCTGGCTGAAATCACCCTGCAATGTCCGATAGTAATTTGTGCCAACAACCATAAGATCAAAAAAGTTTGTGGTATCATCAGGGCTTAATTCATCGGGATTATGCGATGCTGAATCACCGACATCAAACCGCGCATACCAATCAACCGAGTCGGCATTCATCCAGAAATAATCGGCAAACAGAGTAATGTCATATACTGGATCAATCATACCGTCGCACTCACCATCGGTCAGTGTGCCTACACTCCCGGCAAAATCACCGAGAATCTGTTTTGACCAGGCATCGTATTGCTCCGCCTCTTCATCGGCATCATTCTGAAGATTCCGGTAACAGTGATAGGGAATTCCCCATTGGTCCAGAATCAAAACATCCGATAAAAATATTGGACTAATTCCCGGTTTTAATACTCTGAAGTAAAATACTCCCAGAGAATTATTTGCGATGTTTACATAATTTTCAGGACTTAAAGAATTTCCAATGACAACAGCTTCAAACCGAACGACCGACACGGTGGTATCGCCCGGCAGTGTGGTGACGCCATAGCCACTTTCCTCCCAGCCATTGTCCTGATATTGTTTATTGTCCCAGAGATCTCCAAAAGCAATTGAATCCAGGTCCAGATATTGATTATTCCATCCCAGCTTAAATGACGCGTAAGACAAGCTGTCGCCATTCAGGTCCCCATTATAAGGCAGAAAAACGTGGGCCGTAATTGACAGATCGGTTATTGTTTGCGCCCGACTCTCGTCACTATCATCCAGCTCCAGATAATTCGAATAAAACATGTTACTGTCTTCTTCAGCGGTCCTGTTTCGATTAAAGATAATGACTGGTAAATTTACTGCCTGAACAGTAAAGATTTTTGATATATCACCAGACCAGTTATTCGAGGTGCCTGTATTGTCATCAAGTCGGTAAATAACAATACCGTTCGGTTGTTCCACCGTAATGCCGATCTGTGCTCCGTTTTGATCTGTGATCTCCCGGTCTTCCGGATCAGCTGTAGACCAAATCGAAGCGATCATGGTTACAAAAAATGTTGTCGTATCCTGAAGAACGAGTTGACCAACCAATGGAAACGACATCAACGTCATACTGGTAATTGTTGCATCCAAACCAAAAAGACTGATCGTACTCATTAAAGAATCAGCGTTACGATCCAGGCTACCCGGGTAATTATCGGTGTTTTTCCATAATTGCAGTGAGTCAATATACCAGACATCCCGATCCGTAAACGGTTGAACGGCGATTTGGTTTAACTTATAGTCATTATCATCGTCCAAATCTATAAACTGAATCTTCATGACCATTTTATTTTCACCGGATGCCAAGCGACGTCCCCATTCATTGGAGGCGTTTGGGTAGGTAATGATCAGCCGATAATCCTCTGCTCTTACGGTGCCGAAAATCAGGAAGGCCACCAGACATAATTCAACGCTTTTGCGGATTTTATTCATAACACAATCCTTCTATAATAAAAGAATTAGAAATTTATTCGTTGGGTCCATATCATTTTTAAAAATAGTTTTGCTGCCGCTCAATGTCAAGAAAAACATTATTTAATGGTAAGTTATACTGAATGACCTGAGAAATTACATTAAGTGTAGATTATTTTTCAAGTGGCCATTTTTTATCATAGGTGATTTGCTCTCCGTTTTCTATATTAAATATAAGGACTTAACACTGATTTTTAACAGAGGAAACTTTCGTTTTTAAAGCAATATTATCCGAACGTCAAATGGCAATAAAATTTCAGAAATCCTATAAAGTCTTGGCACTACATCAAAAGCCAACAATTCAAACAGGGCTGACTTTGACAATTTTAATACTGTTGGGATTTTCACTTTCTGTTTTTGGGAAGAATCTAAATGACCCCTTTCTGAATTTTACATTAAATACCAACGAGACACCGCTACTGCTGTTTCCGCTGGATACAAACTTTGCCGAAGATTCCCGGCTTAATCTAAGCCATGAAATCATTCTGGATGCGGTCTACGATCCTGATCATGACGATTCTTTACTCACAATATCTATTACGACCGACTCCGGCCTGGTTTTCTACTGGTTTGATCAGACATCTGGCACTCACAAGTTCTGGGCAAACAAAGACATTGACAGCTGTGGATACTTTCACATTCGAATCCAGGACCCTCTGGATTCAGTTTTCATTGCATCCTTTATCGTTGATATTATCCCGGTAAACGATGCTCCAGTGCTTGCTGAAATACCTGATACCAGCGCTATTCAGGATACAACATTTTTCCTGCCATTAAACAGCTACTGGTCCGACGTGGATAACGAATTATCCGAAGTGACCTGGTCAGTAAATGCTCTCTATTCTGACGTCAGTATCACAGGTACAAACGACGGTCTGGTTTGCGTCCCACCATCCGGATTTACCGGCTGGGATACTTTGTTTCTGGCGCTTACGGATTTCGAGGGGCTGACCGATCGGGATACATTCAGAGTATTTTTCCAGGACGCTTTTCCACCCGGATTTACCATCGGCATCTTTCAAAATCCGGTGGCATCAGAACATCTGGATCTGTACTTTTTCCCCAATGAATCCATCGATTCGATATTCTCAACAACTATAAATGGAGATAGTGCTGTCACGGAATTGCTGACCGGCATTACCCCTTCCCCCTTTTATACGCATTATCGTTTACAGGACGGTGGCAATCATCTGCTCCGAATCATAGCATCCGATACAAGCGGAAACATTGGAATGACAGAATATGATTTCAGTTCATCGTTTATATCCAAAATGAACGGGGGAATCATATACAGCCCGGATTCGGTAGCACAATTAATACTCACAAGTGAATCAATAATTTCCGACAAATATTTTCTATGTTTACCCTACTATGGTAATTCTCAGACAGGTGGAAAATATTCTGATTTGATTCCCCCGAAAAAGGCAAATAATGTCGATGAACACCATTACACATTCGTATCTCCAAACGCTCATCTTTTAAAAAAATGTAAAATAATCTTCAACCAGAACAATGGTGGACAACAACCCGGAATATTTGAGTGGCAGCAAGCAAACTGGACATATATAAAAACCTATTCCAATGTCAATAATACACAATATTGGGCATATGTGGATAAACTTGGCAAATACGCTCTAAAACCAAACGCGCCCGAAATCGCCGAAATGCTCCCCAATATCTTTTCACTGGCACAAAACTACCCCAATCCCTTCAATTCTGAAACGGTTATCTCTTTTTATCTGCCCGACCTGCAGGGAACATCCATAGAAACCGCGACACAGATCATTGTCAACGATATTCTCGGCCGTAAAGTCGCGACAGTGATAGACCAGTCCCTGGCTCCCGGCCAATATTCCGTTCAGTGGAACGGTTCACGGCTAGCCAGTGGACTCTATTATTACACCCTTCGATATGGGCAATTTAACAAGACAAAAAAAATGGTTTTGGTGAAATGACAATAGGATCTCGTATTAAAGTCGGATTGCTTTGTGTGCTAGTTTTGACATTCAGATGTTCTATATATGAAGAGACTGTTCCAAATGCAGAAAGTATTATTCCAATTGCCTGGGACTTTTTCGAATCTGGCGAATATCAAACCGCCTATGTAAAATTCGATGCCGCAATCGAGGCGGATTCCAGAAATTCCGATGCCTATCATGGCCGGGCCTGGTCATCATTGCTATTGAGTGATGTTTCCGATGCAATCCGAGACTTTAACGCAGCGGTCTATTATGGCAATTCCAGTCTTGACCCAATTGCCGGATTGGCAATAGCATATCAGGCAAATCAGCAGTTTTCGTCAGCAATTAGCAAATCCCAGACAGTTCTTTCGTCCAATTCAAATTACTATTTTGAACATAAACCCCTGATAAATTTCCGGGATCTTCACCTGATTCTTGCAATGGCCTATTTTCATACCGGCAATTTGACTCAATCCTACAATCAAATTATAATTCTCGAATCGGAAATATCCATTGCTCAAAATGATTCATCCACCTGGAAATATAACGATCAATCCTATCAAAGTTATGCAGAAACCTTGATGGCAATTATTGATTATCTTGATGTTCTTTACGGAATGTAATAGATTTACCGCAACGGATTTGACTATTTTATGAAAGAATCAAATATTCCAAAAGCAAACTGGATCGTGACCTATGGGGACATGGTAACACTGCTGTTGACCTTTTTCATCCTTATGATCGTTATTTTGAACGAAGCAGAAAGCAATATCTATCGGATGTTGAATATATTATTGTCCGAGACTGAACAGAAACTGGATGCCTATGTGACCGATCAAAACCTTGGTAAAAATATAGCTGTTCAGCGTACTACCAAAGGAGTTCAGCTGACCGTAAGCGGTGAATATTTTTTCGACATTAATTCTGCCCAAATTACACCGGCATTACGTCCTCTTCTGGATCATATTGGCCACACCATCCAGCAATCAAGATTACTTGGCGTCAGCGGCGATCCTGAATTGCAAGGATTCCATAACGCATTACGAAAAAGTAACCATCGTTTAAATGTGGAAATCCGTGTTGAGGGTCATACGGATAACTGGCCGATCCGGGGTGGCCGCTATGCCAGTAACTGGGAACTCAGTTCTGCCCGTGCTTTGGAAGTAGTCAAATATCTGAGTGCCGTATCCGGAGTGGAAGAGGGCAAGTTTTCAGCCTTGGGCTATGGAGAGTTTCGCCCAATCACCAGTAACGAGACTCCGGAAGGTCGTTCAAAAAACCGCCGGGTTGAAATTTTTATTGATGCGGATATCACTCCAATAAATGGTAATTAATCTATAACAACGATAATGCCCTTTCTCATTATTCCAACACAGATCTTCATGACAAAATTCACAATTATTACTAATAACGGCTTTTTACAATATATCACTCAATTTGCTTTTTCCGTTTATACGAGATAATAAAAAATAATTTGATTGAGCGCACATTATTTTATCAAGATTAAATAAAATTGTTTACTCATAGGGATTTTTTCAATATATTTGCACAACATTTTGTTACCCGATAAACATTTTTTAAATTCCATTTTTGTCTGCTAAAACCCTAAATTTCAATCCGGGAAGGACTATTTGGCATGGGATACATTGATGCAATTATTTTAGGAATCGTCCAGGGAATTACTGAATTTTTACCCATCAGCAGTTCTGGGCATCTGGTAATATTTGAACATTTACTGAACATTAACATGGACAATGTTGCCTTTGAGGTTTTTGTCCATTTTGGTACTCTTTTGAGTGTTGTAGCGGTTTATTTTAATGATATCTGGAATATGATTGCGAGTTTCTTTCGTGGAATAACTCACAGAAATGTTGGAAAGACCTACCGGGATGATCCTTTTTTTCGCTTGAGTATTTTTGTGATTATCGGAACAATTCCAACAGCTATTGCCGGACTGTTTCTGGAAGATTTTTTTGTATCGATTTTTCACAATATTCAATTGGTAGGGATTACATTATTAATAACCGGTATCGCGATTTTATCCACTCGTTTCATCAAACCTAAGACAGTAGATCTGACGCCTAAAAAATCACTGCTGATCGGAATTGCTCAATCAATTGCCATTCTGCCCGGAATTTCCCGTTCCGGATTTACAATCAGCTGCGCCTTGTTTTCGGGTATGTCAAGGGAAAACGCCGCCCGGTTTTCGTTTCTATTGGCCATTCCTGCCATACTGGGAGCCACCCTTCTCCATATCGTCGACCTGTTCTCATCCGACACTGTCGGTATCAATATTGCGCCTCTGCTTGCTGGTTTTTTATGCTCTTTTGTGGTGGGATACATGGCAATCAGATTTCTGCTATCGGTGTTGAAAAGCGGAAAATTTGTATGGTTTGCCCCCTATTGTTTCTTTGCCGGGCTGGTAGTTTTACTATTTATCAGTTAGTCATGTAAAAGGAAACTGGAATGGCATTTATACTGGATGAACTGGAAAAGATAGAAAAAGGGTCTCTGGCCCCGGTATACCTGCTGTACGGCGACGACCTATATCTCGAAGAAGAAGCAATTAATACTCTTTTGGCTGCATTTAGCCGGAATATCACAGGAACCGTTGAAAAACAAACCTTTTACGGGGCAGAAAAGAATGATGATGCATTCCTGCAAAGTCTGGTCAACATCGGCATGTTCAGTTCACAGAAACTTGTTATTTATAAAGACCTTCCCAAACTGTTATCCTCATACCGAAAATCGTTGCTAAAGTATCTGGATCACCCCGAACCGAGCACCCTGTTGATATTAACATCCGGCGAAGGGCAAAAATCCTCATTGTTTTCCAGTGTTAAAAAACATGTATCCGTAAAAACACTGTCCATCTGGTCGCCCCCGGAAAATCAATTCCCGGCCCTGATCCAACGGAAATTAAAAAAGAATGGATTAACCATTACCCCCGATGCACTTGAAGCACTGGTTCTCTCAACGAATGATTCACTTAGTCACGCTTTTGCCGAGGTAGAAAAATTAACTGTTTTCGTTTCAGACAAGAAAGAAATTAGCATTGACGATGTTCGCACAGTAATCGGTGGAGAAAAAAGTTTTCAAATGTCCGACTTTTTAACAGCCGTTGAAAAACGAAATTTACATCAAGCTATCCATATTTGCCTCGCCCTTATCGAAACCGGCATTGATACTCCCTACTTCATTTCGTCCTTGTATGGCTTTTTTGTAAATGTCTGGGCTTTTATACAAATCAATAATAAACCTCTGTCGTACTACCCGGCCGAAATGCGGCGGCAACAGTATGCACGGGCCTATAACAATTACAGAGAACACGATTTTAAGACTTTATTTGCCTTGTTGCTGGAGGCTGATATTAAAGCCAAGTCCATGTCCATTCAAAATGAAAATCTCATGATACCATTGATATATCAACTCTTAAAGTGATAAATTAGCCCCATGAAAGATAGTTTTAAAGTTACCGATGAAGAATTAATCCGCCGATTTCAGGCCGGTGATGAAACCGCATTCGAAGAAATTGTCAACCGCTATAAAAACCGGTTGATGAATTTCGCCTATCGATTTGTACTCGATCGTGAAGAAGCGGAAGATATTGTTCAGGACACGTTTCTAAAAGTCTATCAAAATCGCTACGCCTATAAGGAAATCGCCAAATTTTCCACCTGGATATACACCATTACGGCCAACCTGGCAAAAACGATCCTCCGTAAACAGCGGAACCGCAAGTTGTTTTTTTTCAGCCGCTTGGGACCCGAAGACAAGGATATGGATTTTCCATCAAACGAGCCCGACACGCAGTCCAGGATTGAAGGTAAATTCGATGAACAGACAATTCAAAAAGCAATTATTAAATTACCGGAACATTTTCGCACGGCAATCATTTTAAGGGATATTCAGGAACTTTCTTATGAGGAAATCAGTAATATCATCAACGCACCCTTAGGAACCGTGAAATCGAGAATTAACAGAGCGCGATTAAAATTGCAGGAAGATTTACAGGAAATGTGGAGAAACGAACAAAAATAATTGATACTTGAGGTGAGGAGTTTTATGATCAGTTGCTACCAGTTTAAGACTATCATTTCACACTATATTGATAAAGACATATCCTTCCAGGGACGGAAGTCCTTCGAAGAGCATATGGACAGCTGCCCGGGCTGCAAACAGCTCTACCAATCGATATTATCAACAAAAAATAGTATGCTGCAGTTTGCAGAAGTAACGGTAAGTGACAACTTCCTTGACAAACTCCGGACAAAAATTCTGGCAGAACGGAATGCCCGGATCGAAGCCAGTCTCAACAAGGGGTTTTCACTCAACCGAATCCCGTCTTTCACTTACGGATTTGCAGCAGCACTTGTGGCTGTGATCATTGGATTTTACCTCTTTGAATTCCAGACCCGTTCCATTCCAACCCAGATGCCACCCCAGATTGTGCAGGAAAAAATTCAGCAAAAAACAGGCGATCCAAAAAATTATTACAACAATCCTCCACTCATGGGCCGGGGACAATACGCCAATTCCGAAAATTACACCGATTCCCTTGACCATTCGAGCGGTCAGTCCTCACGTCCAAAACCCGATTTTCAAGACAATATAAAAACCGTAAAAAAAGAGTATTAGTCGTTCAAAAATATTCGTGTTAATTAATATTGATTTTACATACAGTTAATGTTATTTTTATACGCTGTATGGATGGAATAGTATGAATAACCTAAAAAGTACCTGGATCGTTAGTATCCTGTTAATCGTAATCCTCTTTTTATTTACCGTTTATCCGTCGACGGAAGCCTTCGTAAATGTTCCTGATCTTTTTCAGGACGTCTTTCGCATTCTGCTCTTTGTTGCCATTTTATCTTTAATGGTTTTTCTGCTGACCGAAACAAATAATTGGTATAAGCGTTGCCAAATGCTGTCGCAAGGCAGCGATCAATTTCGGAAGGATAAAGAATCTTCAGTGAATGCGATCGGCCTGCACTATAAAATTGATACCAGCGAAAATTATCAACAGCTGGTTCATCATTTGACCGGTATCATACATGCATCTCTGATGGCACAGTCGGTGTTTATTTACCTCTTTAACGGGGAAGAAAACTGCTATATTTTACAGGATAGCAGCAGTTCTCACAAAACCCAGCCACTGAAATCCTTTTCCTGCGAAGGAGAGCTTTTCAATAATTTTCATCTTAATCCAAAATCTGACCTTTTCCAATCGGGGCAGATTAGTCAGGATTACTTAAAATATTATCATAATCCTCCAAAAATTGGCACTTTGATGCTGGTTCCAATCAACGTCAATGGCTCTTATGTCGGTTTCATTGGTACGGATAGTATTGATAAAGAAACCTGGGGCAAAGAGGATCTGGATTTGCTGACATCCTTCTCACATCTGTTTAGCAATGCGGTGCTGCAAATTGATGTTGTTGATCAACAGGAAGTCTATATCAGCTTCTTCAGAGACTTGTTCCGATTAAATACAGAAATAACTTTTGGTATCGAACCGCACGAATTGTATAAACAGGCAGCCGGTATACTGAAGAAATTTTTTAGTTTTGATAAACTAACTTTTGCATTCAAAAATAAAGAGCATGCATCAGCGTTGACTATTGAATATGTCGAAGGCTCGGAAGCGGACTATACAATTGGCCATGAGATCAGTTTAAAAAAAGGTGTCTGGGAACCCATTATTCTGCAGAACAAACCTATTCTGATCAAAGATTATGATAAAAGTCAAGTGGAGTTTCGTTTTCAACCCGACGATTTAAAAATTATCCCCTTTCGGTCCGCTCTTGGCATCCCGGTTTCATCAGCAGCCAGGGAAGCCGGTGGAATTCTGATTGAGAGTTTTAAAATAGATCATTATACGAAAGAAGATGTTGAAACGCTCAGTCTGTTTGGTAAAAATTTCGCGGAAATCCTCAATCGTCTGACTGTTTATCAGTCGATGAAAGACCTGGCTATGGTTGACGGCCTGACCGGTATTTACAACCATCGCGCATTCAAAGAACGACTGCAGATCGAAATCGAACGTAGCCGGCGATATAATTCCAACCTGACCCTAATTATCCTCGATCTTGATAAATTTAAACGAATTAATGATACCTACGGCCATTTGCACGGTGATTATGTCCTGAAAAAATCCGCAAATATCATTCGCGGCAGCGTCCGTACTGTCGATACTGTTGCCCGATACGGCGGCGAGGAATTCGCCGTTATATTAATCAGTGCCGATAAAAAAAGTTGCATGAACACTGCCGAAAGAATTTGTAAAAATATCCATAGTTTTCTGTTTGAAAAAGACGGCATGACCGAACGAATGTCTATCAGTATCGGAATGTCCGAATATCCCGGTGACGGTGATGATATAGCCTCTCTTATATCCAGCGCCGATATGGCGATGTATCGCGCCAAACGGGCCGGAGGAAACCAGGTAGTAATGTATGAACACGAATCATAAAGGAATCCAATAATGGCAAAACGAGTAACTAAAGGCTTTGCAGATAAAACCCAGAAAGCACTTAAAGACGCCAAAAAACATTGTGCAGTTTGTGGCGAACCAATCGAACTGATAAAACATATCATCACTCAAACAAACCCGAACAGCGATACAATCCGTTTTAAAGAAAAAATGGTTGGCATCTGCAACTGTAACCGCAGCGAAATCTATAAATAAGCATCTGCCAGCCTGTTTTTTCCGGCTGTATTATGCTGACAAATATGGTATTAACCGTCATTTTGATGAGCACTATTGAATTCAAATAACTCTCAGCGTTCCGGTTTCGTTAGAATTGTATTTTCTTTTGCATTAATTGCATTTATGGCAAATGGCTGTGCAAATCATCCGCGGGTGAGCGATTCCACCGCCAAAACGGATTCAAGTAAAGTTTACGATTCCAAGGCAATCGAATTTTTCATGTCCGGTGAAAATTATACCATGCAGAGCGATTTTGCTATGGCTATACTGGAATATCAGGATGCGCTCTCTTTCGATAGCAGTTCTGCGACTATTTACGGTGCAATGGCAAAAGCCTATATTAATCTGGGAAAACTTGAACGAGGTATTGATGCATTGCATAAAGCCCTTAACCTTGATCCAACCGACAATGATCTACGTGAAATTTTGGCTCAGGTTTATTTTTTGGCCGGAAATAATAAGAATGCTGAAATAGAATATTTGAAACTGATTGAGGCTAAACCGGAAGATCTGGAATTGCAATACCAATTGGCAGCTATCTATTTGAAAAACAAAAAACTTGACCAAGCTGTCGAAGTCTACGAAAGTATTTATCAATCCGATAAAACCCATGTAAAAGCCCTTGAAAAAGCCGCTGAAATTTCTCTGGTCCGGCAACAACTGGAAAAAGCGGCACAGTATTATGACACTTTGATTCAGGATTACCCGGACAACATTGATTATCATAAATATCGTGCCGATATCGCTCTGGTCAGGAATGATTTGCCTGCAGCGATTTCATTATACAACACACTACTCAAATTGGCTCCTGATGACGTTGAAATCGCCGAACGTTATGGTGATTTGCTGGCCCGCAGCGATGATGTAGAAACAGCCCGAAATTACCTGGAAAAATTGATTAACGACAATCCCGACCGTCAGGCAGCTTATATCAGCCTGACTCTGCTGCTCGGCAGGAATAACGAGCTTGATTCATTAATTATCCTGACGGATCAGGCCATGACAAGGTTTCCCGACCAACCCTATTTTCCAATTATGCTGGCAAACCTTTTAAGTAATCAGAACAAATTTGACGCTGCCGCTCAGTATCTTCTCCAGGCTTTATCTATTGATCCGGAAAATAATCAGGCAAAAATTCTTCTGGCAAATACCTTGGAAGCTCTGCAAAAATACACATTGTCCGACAGCCTGTACACCCAGATTATCAATGCCAATCCTGAAAACGAGATTGCCTTAAACAACTATGCCTACAGCCTTGCTTTGCGGGGAGAACGACTTGATGAAGCAATGACAATGGTCGATAAAGCACTTGAAATTGATCCTGAAAATGCATCGTATCTTGATACCAAGGGCTGGCTTCTTTATCTCAATAACAATTATAAGGAAGCCAAAATATTTATTGAAAAAGCGCTGACTAAAAACGCGACAAACTCCGAAGTACTGGAACATTTGGGAGATGTACTGATGAAATTAGACAAACCCAAAGAGGCCCAAAACTATTATCGGCAGGCCCTTGAAATCGATTCCGACAATGAACGTCTTCAAAATAAACTATCTGACTAAACACGACTTTCTTCCGGTTATTTTAATATCCCTTGGACTATTCCTTCATGGTTGTTCGGTAATCCAAAACCTTTCCCGAGAGCCCGACTCGCCGATATTACCTCGACCGGCATCCGTTCCGTCACTTTTACAATCCATTGAGTCACTGACATTCAATGCCCGGATCGCTATCCAATCGTCAGATGGAGACATAACCTTAACCGCACAAATAGCGTATTCCGGTACGGATACCGTAACTGTCCGATTAAAAGACCCCCTGAAAAGGCAGCTTGCGACATTAACAATTACCCGAAACGACTATCGTTTGTGGCTACAACGGGAAAACCGGCAGCTCTCCGGTTCAGAATTGCCTGATCACATCGGCAATTATTTAATTCCACAAATCCCGCTTACCAGTATTGCCGAGCTATTAATCGGACAGATCGATTCAAGAAACATCCTGTTTTACGCAAACTACGACCGGTTGCATCGACCCAGCCGGATTTCAATGAAAAACAACCCGGATTTAATTGTTACGTATCGTGACTGGAATCCAATTGAGACCTATTATTGGATACCGGCTTCGATTGAGTTTGTACACAATCGGGATCTAAAAATCTCAATTCATTATTCCCAATTTCAGATCGAATTACGTAAATTAACCTGAACATTAATTTTAAAACGGAGCCGTTGTGGAAAATAAAGGTCAGATAAATTTAATCTCGGTAGTTGTCCCAGTATATAACGAAGTTGATTCACTCCGGGAAATGTGTGGCAATATTCAGACGGCTTTAAAGAAAAGCGCTTATGACTTTGAAATCATTCTGGTTGATGATGGCAGCCGGGACGGATCCTATCCGGTTGAACAGGAATTAGCGGCGAAAAATCCAGAAATTTCATTGATCCGATTTAATCGGAATCTCGGCAAGGCAGCTGCATTAAACGAAGGATTTGCTGTTGCCAAAGGCGATTTTGTAGCGACAATTGACGCGGACCTGCAGGACGATCCGGAAGCGATACCGCAAATGGCCGATTTCATAAAAGGCAGTGATTTCGACTTGATTTCCGGCTGGAAGCAGGATCGCAAGGATCGGTTTATCAAAAAACACACATCCAAGATCTATAATTTTTTCAGCCGCCTGATGACCGGCGTAAAACTTCACGATATGAATAACGGTCTGAAAGTGTACAAAGCCGAAGTAGTGAAAAGCATCACTGTCTACGGAGAAATGCACCGCTTCATCCCGTGCTTCGCGGCCTGGCTCGGAGTCAAAGTCACCGAGATCCCGGTCAACCACCGCCCCAGGATCCACGGACAGGCCAAGTACGGGTTGTCACGTGTCCCACGGGTCATTTTTGATCTGCTGGTGGTTAGATTTTTTTCCGACTATATGACCCGGCCGATCCAGTTTTTCGGCAAGATTGCCCGCAAATTGAGCTTTATCGGTTTGATAGCATTGCTTTTTCTGACAGGCCTGGACATCTTCACACCACTGGAAATCAGCGCCGGTGAAATG
>JAFGXZ010000035.1 GCA_016936335.1 Fidelibacterota bacterium | reverse complement strand
TGTACCGATCAATGCCGGTCCAATGATTGCCGCAAATTTCCCGAGCATATTATAAAAACCATAGAATTCAGCGGTCTGGTCTTTGGGAATCAACCGGGAATAATAGGATCTGCTTAACGCCTGAATTCCACCCTGTACCAATCCAATGACAATCGCTAACACATAAAATTCGATCGCTTTCGTCATCATAACGCCCCAGGCCGTCACAAACAGATATACCGCTATGGCAATATATATCGATTTTTTCACATCCCATTTTTCGCCTAATTTCCCAAAAACCAGGGCTGCCGGAAAACCGACAAATTGAGTAATTAATAAAGCGACGATCAGTGCATCTGATGGAAAACCTATCGACATTCCATAATCCACTGCCATACGGATTATAGTATCCACCCCATCGATATATAACCAGTAGGCTGCCAGAAACAGAAAAACAACTTTCATATGTTTCACTTTTTTAAATGTGTGCGCCAACTGGCTGAAACCCTGGGATACGTAGCTGACTTTACTTTCGGTATCAACATTTCGTTTGCGCTCGTGGACATAGAGAATCAAAGGTATCGTAAAAAATGCCCACCATAAGGCTACGGATAAAAAACTGATCCGTACTGCTAAAAATTCAATGGCAGGAGGAAGAAAATCGGATTTTACACTTGTCTTTCCAAAATGATTCTCCAAACCTTCCACACCCGTCAACATTCCATCGACGAAACCGCGAAAAATAATAGGATTAGACAACGTAAATTCAATCTCTTCCGCTTCAAGTATTTTCCGGGTAAGATTGCATATTTTAATCTTTGTCAGATCACTTGATTTCAACTCAATCTCACCATTTTTATATTCACCAAAAGAAACGGATTTATCCAACATTTTAGTATTCAAGCCAGTCGGGAATTCAATTTCGACCCAGATATCATTGGACATGCTGTTTTTAACTGGCGTCAGAGATAAGACAGGGAGTGAAAATTTACTTATTACAAGCGCTTTCCCGGACGTTTTTCCATCGGGAATTTGAAAATCAGCGCCATCAATAACCCGAATTTCCGCTGCATTCTTAACCAGTTTTTCTGCTGCCAGGGCAGTTTCCTCCATGCGAAAACCAAATAAACCCGGCTGCAGAACCCATAAGACATTAATTAAAAACAGTAACCCACCACCCAAATAACCAAGTGCAAATCCTTTGGCACTGACATAATCAATCGTCTTTTCATCCGCAACATCGGGAAGCAGGCTGTCATAAAAGATATTAGCACCGGAAAAACCGACGGTGCCTAGCACATACAGAATCACCGCAAGCAGCCACTGACCAAATTGTACCATGTATAAACAACCGGTCATCAGAACGCCCATATAAGCAAAAAAAATCAGGAATTTTTTCTTACCGGAACTCTGATCAGCGATCGCGCCTAATATTGGTGCCAGAAGTGCTACCACAAGTGATGCTATCGAATTGGCTAGTCCCAATAAAGCAGTGCTTTTATTGACATCCGCTCCGGCACTCCAGAAACTTTTGAAGAAAACTGGAAAAAACCCTGCCATGACAGTCGTGGCAAAAGCAGAGTTGGCCCAATCATACATCGTCCAGCCGTATACAGCCTTATTTTTTATTAATGACATACCGCCTCCTGATAAAGAGTAATCGATTGAGATTTTGAAAATCGTAATTTATTCGTAAGCAACTAATGAACTAGAAAAGATAACCAAGCCCAATATATAACTGCAAACCCGTTTCATCCGATGTCCCGCCATCAACAGCGATAATGAAATTTTCATTCCAGCCGATATGCAATCCGGCACCATAACTGATATGAATATTAGAAAAATCGCTTTCATCGTCTTCGCCCCAAACCTTACCAAAATCCAGAAATTCATTTGTTGCCAGGTAAAAATCCTGACCGGCGGCGCTGAATTCCAAAAATTTATACCGGATTTCAAGATTCGCGAACATTTTTGTCGGACCAAGATAACGGTTTTTCAATACTCCACGCAAACTCTTTGAACCGCCAAGTCCCTCATCGACTTTAAAGGAACTGCCATAAAAGGACATTTCGTAAAATGGTATATCACCGAAGTTTTTTTCAAACAGAAGACGTTGGGCGTAAACCAGTTTCTTGGTGATTGAAAAATAGCGCCTGTCCGTCAGTGTCAGGCGGCTGTACTGATAGTTGCTTCCCAGAAGTTTCGGGTAGATTTCAACGACAAAATCAGTCCAATGTCCGCTATTCGGAGCTGGTTCATTATCACGAGTATCATGAACAACTCCCAATTTGATATAATTGGTCAAACCACCATCAATTTCTTTCTGACTCACAAGACCAGCAGTAATGTCTTCTGCTAATTTTGATGAATCACCATTCAACTCATTGGTCGTACTTTGAATACCAAAACCAAATAGAACCGATAATTTTGGGCGGCCATTTTCATGCATTTGAAGCGCTTTTTGAAAATCCGCTTTCAGCGAAGTTCTTTGCCGATAATAGGTATAGTAATCCTTGTCCTTAAAAAGTACCGTATCTTCCGGATTGTCATTTTCGTCGAGTTTGGCAAACAATTCATCGTATACAGACTCATTTCCAATCCCATAATAGGGGTTATATAACTGCTTCAGCATTTTCAATTCTGCCGTTAATCGAATCCCTTTTCCTAAAATATATGGGCTGTCAAACCAGAGCCAGTGTTCCTGTTTGCCGCCGGTCGTAAAAAAGATCTGCGGCTGGACAGTCCAGTAATAAGGGGCATAACCCCCATCCGCGTAATTGTAAATGTTTCCGACCACACCATAACCGAATCCCTCATCAGCGTTATAGTTAATTGCCGGAACACCGCCCCACCCCCAGCCGGTTCGTTCTTTTTCCTGAGCGAAAAGAACCGAAACCGTCAATATAAGTGTCATGCCTAAAACGATTAATCGTTTCATAGTATCCCTCAAATAATACAGCAGGGGAATCTCAATTTGAGTCTCCCCTGCCGATTGTTCATCATTTAATTGATTAACTCAATCAGATTAAAATTTGTAATCAATTCCAAAAGCAAAACCATATGTGGTTTTGGCGTATTTTTCAGTATATGTGGTTGCTACCCTTTCGCCATCCTGATAAAAGGTATTTAAACCACCAACATTGATGGTCATATTATCGGATACTTTATAAGCAACACCAAGACCAAAGGTATTGGATTTCAAACTATAACTCAGGTCAGTCTGGTATTCATCAGTGGCTCCACCATTACCATTCGAAAAACCGACACTTGCGATCATTTTATCATTAAGACAATATTCAACCGCTACTCCAACTTCATAACCATTGTCAACCAAATCTTCACGTCCATCCCAATCTACGCCGGTATTGAAGTAGTAATTTAAATCAAGTTCAGCACGAAGTTTTTCCATTGGCTTGAAAGATACACCCATGGCAAACATAGCCGGTATATCAGCATGTGTTTTAGCTCCATCAGTAAAAAGTCCGCTATCATCAACTTTAGTGTCATTTTCAAGTTCTAACTTAGTAATCATTTCATAACGTAAAGCGATGCCTAAATTTTCACTAGGTGTTAAATAAAGACTTAAAATTGGAGAAATACCACTCCCGCCTTGTTTAGCGTCAACTTCAATACCTTTATCCAATAAGACACCCTTGGCAGTATAAGTCTGAGCTGCAAGACTAAAAGCACCCTGAACTTCAGCGGCTGTCAATCCTGTAGGATCAACTCCAATTGCTTGCAAACCACCTTCTAATTGAGCAACCTGTGTAGCGGTTAGTTGATTAATTGCAACCAAATCTGCTAAGGTATATGCTCCAGCTCCACCATCAATAATTGG
>JAFGXZ010000295.1 GCA_016936335.1 Fidelibacterota bacterium | reverse complement strand
TTTCGGCTGATTTCTGCATATTGGTCCAATTTCTTATCCAACGGATTACTGTTGTCATTTTTTTCGCCAATGACAGAAGGTGTACAGAGCGCCACTTTCGAACCATAAGCCTTCAGTTTGAAGATGATCCGGTGAAGGCCAGCCTTGAAATCTTCCACTGATGTGCCGGTATGTCCAGGTAAGATGGAATGCCAGACATCATTGATTCCAATATAGATTACAACAATATCAGGCTTTTTTGATAAAACATCTTTTTCCAGCCGGATTTCCAGATCGGGAACTTTATGACCACTGATACCGGATCCGATTATTTCGATTTTTTGTTCAGTAAATTGTCTATTTAATTCGTTTAGAATCAACGTGACATAGCCGTTTGGTTTTACACCAAGTTCTGTAATTGAATCGCCAAAGAAAAGGATGGAAGCTGGTTTGGGTTTTGAACAGGCTGTCACAATAATCAGAAAAATTATAATGAATGGTTTTTTCATATATTTAGATCGATGGTTGAATCCATTCATTTTTCAAACATCCCATAACCAGAAAATCACAGTATTTTCCATGATGATACATGGCTTCCCGAAGTATTCCTTCTTTTTTAAATCCGATTTTTTTGTAAATATGGATAGCGGCATGATTATCCGCAAAAACGTGCAACTGAATACGGTGTAAATTCAGTGTATCAAATCCGTATTTAATCATCAATTGAGTGGCTTCAGTTCCGAGCCCTTGCGACCACTTGGATTTGTCCAGAAGTGCGATATAAAAAATGGCTGAATGACTGATTGGATCAATCCGGAAAAAGGCCGTTTGTCCAATGGCCTTATCCGAATATTTATCAGCGATCGTCAGAACGACAGCATTTCCTGAATTTATCTGTGACACAATCCGATCACGAATCTGATCGACATTTGCCGGATATGCCAGAAACAGGGTTTCCCGGACATCGGGATCGTTTTCACCCGAACAAAATAATAATGCATCATCGGGGTTAAATGTACGTAGTGTGATATTTTTTCCAAGGAGAAAGATGTTATCATTCATGATGTAGAATTATCTAAACAGAGTATAAAAAGATAATTAGATCTGACAATCCCACACATTAAATAGGATAATAAAAAAAACAATCAGACTGAGAAGAATGTAAAGTCCGGTTTTAACGCCTTGGGTTAGTCGTGTAGATTTTCTTTTTTTTCTATGACTTGGCATTGAATCACTCCATCTTAAACATTCTATTAGCGCTATAATCTAACTATTCTGAAATTGTTAAGCAAAATATTTGCTTTTTTTCCAAGTGGTTGGTCAGGAATATCCAAAGTGTTATCCAAATGAATGCAAACAAGGCTCCGATGATTATGCCGAATATTACATCAAAAGGGAAATGTACCCCTACATATATCCGGCTGAACGAAATTACCCCGGCAATAGTAGCAAAATAGTATTTATATTTGCGAAAGAAATATATCAGAATGGCCATTGCTCCGGTAATATTTGCAGCATGATTCGAGGGAAATCCGTATTTCCCGCCCCGCTTCACAAGGAGCCGAACATCCTCGAGTGAATGGGACGGGCGAAGCCGTTTGAAGCCTGGTTTGAGGATGCGATAACATACCGGGTCGGTTGTGGATATGGTTAAAAGCAGCAGAATGGCGGCAATCCGGGCTCTTTTTTTTCCAAATATCAACAGGCCAATCCAGACAATCAGGATGAAAATTGCTAAATGTGATTGTCTTGTGATAAATGGCATGAGTCCGTCAAAAACCGGATTTGCCATGGTTTGATTGATAAAGTGAAAAAGTTTTTTATCCAACTGAACCAGAGAGCAGAACATGGAATCAAAGATAGGGGATTCTGATCAAATCTCAAATGATAATATTGATTGGTAAAGATTCTGTAACGTCGTTATTGAAAAAATATCAAATTATCTTTATATTCAGGCGTGAAATAAGGAAAAAGAATGAGTTCAATTACAATACTGAAATCCAAGATACACCGAGCAACGGTCACTCAGACGGATTTGCATTACGAAGGCAGTATCTCAATTGATAAAGATCTTATTGAGGCAGCCGGATTGCATATTTATGAAAAGGTCCAGGTGCTGAATATAAATACCGGCGCACGCTTTGAGACGTATGTATTAGAAGGGAAACGAGGGGATCGGGAAATTGGTATTAATGGAGCCGCAGCACGGCTGGCTCAAAAGGGCGATATGGTAATAATCATTGCCTATGCTCATATCGATGAATCTCAAGCCATAGCCTGGAAGCCCTCAATCATTACGCTTGATAAGGATAATAATCCCCAATAGCACTTTCTTTTTTTCCTATTCGATTTATCGAGCATCTTCCATTTTAGTGATTAATTTAAAAATAGTTGTAAATTAACGGCTAAGTTTAAGCTGAAGGCATATTCGATTAATGATGATTATAACGGGAGTAATTGACACAAAAACCTGACATCTTCGTTATCTTAACGTGGATTTAATCCAGCGATGAAACACACCATAAAAACTGCATTTCTGATGTTTTTTACACTTCTCCTGGTGATGTTTATTCTCTTTGTGGATACGACATTTTATCATGTTCCATCGTTCATTAAGATATATCGGATTGAGCGTGAAATCACGATTTGCATAATCGGGATATTAATATTATTTGGACTTCAATCATTTCTTCGGCGTTGGAAATATAATCTTAAGAAAACATTACTTTCAGCTTGGGTGTTAATGATATCCCTGTTTATTTTAGTGCTCCTTCCGCAATTAATATTCAAAAAATTTCTGGTATTA
>JAFGXZ010000294.1 GCA_016936335.1 Fidelibacterota bacterium | reverse complement strand
GGTCGGATTGGTCAAAGCGTTGCTGTTATCGCCGAAAAATTTGGAATGCACATTATTTATTATGATGTTGTCAAGCAGCCAGAAGTACCAACAAATTTTACAAAAGTAGCCTTGGAGGCACTTTTTCGGGAAAGTGATATCGTTTCCCTGCATTGTCCACTGACACCACAGACAGAACAGATCATGAATAATAAACATCTCAATTTGATGAAACCAACAGCCTTCTTAATTAACACCAGCCGCGGGCAATTGATCAACGAACAGGATCTGGCCAATGCACTAAACAATAATCGGATTGCCGGGGCTGGACTGGATGTGCTTTCCAGTGAACCACCTAACCCAGAGAACCCGCTTCTGTCTGCTAAAAACTGTTACATCACTCCCCACATCGCCTGGGCGACAAAAGCAGCAAGAATACGCTTAATGAATACGGTAGTGGATAATGTTCGGTGTTTTATTGAAGGGCATAGTACAAACCGGATCAATTAGGTTTTATAATATACAGGAAAGTAAAAATGGTAAAAATCATTAAAAATCCAACAATTGTTACTGCCGCAGGTAACAAGCCCAAACTCATTGAAGAGTTTTTCGGACTGGTCAACAGTGGTACCGACGCAATAAGCATTGCCCGCATGAAAAGCCCGGCCGGTTGGATTGAGCCGGGCCAGACACCGGAATTCGATGAATACATCGTGGTTTTATCGGGCACATTGAGAGTTAAAACCACCGGCCAAATCAACGACATCAATGCGGGTCAGGCGATTATTGTTCATGCCGGCGAATGGGTGCAATACAGTTCACCTGAACAGGAGGGCGCGGAATACATCGCCGTCTGTCTGCCGGCATTTTCACCGGAAATTGTTCATAGGGACGAATAAAAATCACACCGCTACGCAGTATGATCAGACAAATATATACCTTGATTGCTAAAAATATTTAGTGACAATTGCAGCCGGAGTCGCCGTGTTCATGGGCGGAACACGCTCCGCCACCACAGCAGCCACCGGATTTCTGCGGATCTTTTTTAGCGAAAAACACTACCAGCATTACAGCGCTGAACACCAGCATCACAACAATAGACAGACCAATTACTTTTAACATAAGCTCACGATTTCTTTTTCGGTTTCCAGCGCCAGTTTTCGTAATAATCCCAGCCCACGGATTCCATTTCCCGGGTTCGTTCATTCAGGCAGGCTTTGGTAACATCGCCGGCTGACAATATGCCAATATACTCACCCTCTTTTTCAATGAATATATGGCGAATCCGTTTGCCCAGAATTTTATCCAAAAGCATATAAATCGGATCATTGTAAGGCGCACTGAACAGGTTTGTCGTCATCAAATCCTTAATCAATATTTTTTCAGGATCTACCCTTTCCTTAATGGATAGTTTGAGTAGATCCCGCTCGGTAAAAATCCCGATTACTTTGTCACCATCCTTAATTACAATAGCGCCAATATTATTCTTGACCATCGTGTTCAATGTATACATGAGAGTGACATCCTTTTGCACAGCAATCATCGGTCGATCTTTTTCGTTTAAAATATCTTCTGCAAACTTCATTGTTTACCTCACATTTCTTGATTTAACCGAAATCATCAAACATGATGTTTTCCGGTTCCACGCCGAGATTATCCAGCATGTGGATCACAGCCTCATTCATCAATGGCGGGCCGCAAATATAATATTCACAATCTTCGGGTGCGGGATGATTCTTGAGATACGAATCCAGCAGTACATGGTGAATAAATCCGCATTTCCCGGTCCAACAGTCTTCATTCAAAGGTTCAGATAATGCCAGGTTCCATGTAAAATTATCATGATTTTTTTCAAGTTCATCAAATTCTTCGGCATAAAACACTTCCCGCAGGCTGCGGGCGCCATACCAGAAAGAGATTTTTCGTTTTGAGTTCAATCGCATCAACTGATCAAAAATGTGCGAACGCATGGGTGCCATTCCCGCGCCGCCGCCGATAAAAATCATCTCTTTATCCGTATCCCGGGCAAAGAATTCTCCATAAGGACCGGAAATCGTCACTTTGTCACCGGGTTTCAGATGGAAGATGTAGGATGACATTTTCCCGGGCGGCGCATCCGGTTTTTCCCGGGGCGGCGTGGCAATTCGGACATTCAGCATGATAATGCCTTTTTCTTCAGGATAATTTGCCATCGAATAGGCCCGGACAACTTCTTCGTCAACATTGGAAATATAGCGCCACAAATTATTGCTGTCCCAATCCTCCCGGTACTTTTCCTCAATCTCAAAATCTGTAAACTTTGCTTTATACGGCGGTGCTTCAATCTGAATATAGCCACCCGCCCGAAAATTGACATCTTCACCTTCCGGCAATTGCAACACCAGCTCTTTGATATAAGTAGCTACACCCCGATTGGATTTAACTGTGCATTGCCATTTCCGTACATCGAAAACTTCAGGCGGAATCCGGAGTTTAAGATCTTCTTTGACGGCTACCTGACAACTCAGACGGACACCTTCGCGGGCTTCCTTGCGGTTTACCAGGGACGCTTCTGTCGGTAACAGCTGGCCGCCGCCTTCAGTGATTACGCATTTGCACATACCGCAGGTTCCGCCGCCACCGCAAGCCGAAGCCAGAAATATTTCATTATCCGCCAGAACATTCAGCAGCTTTCCTCCAATAGGAACAACTATGGATTTTTCAGGATCGTCATTTATCATAATAGTGACATTACCGCTGGCAACCAGTTGGGATTTGGCAAAGAGAATCAAAGCCACCAATGCCAGCACAATCACCGTGAACATTACGGCACCCAGAACTATTAGACTTATTCCCGTCATGAACGATCCTTACAGTTGAATTCCGGAAAATAACATAAACGCAATTGCCATTAGTCCTACTGTGATAAATGTTATTCCCAACCCTCTCAATCCAGCGGGAACATTACTGTATTTCATCTTTTCCCGAATGCCGGCCAATGCGATAATCGCCAGTGCGAAACCGGCGCCGGAACCCAGTCCGAAAACGACACTTTCGGGAAAATTGTAATTGCGTTCGACCATGAATAAGGACCCTCCAAGAATCGCACAGTTTACCGTGATTAATGGAAGGAAAATCCCCAGTGCATGATACAGCTTCGGCATAAATTTATCCAAAGCCATTTCCAGAATCTGGACCATTGCCGCAATAACACCAATATAGCTGATTAATCCCAGGAAACTAAGGTCTACATCGGGCAGTCCCGCCCAGGCCAGCGCTCCATCGGCAATTATAAAACGAAACAGTAAATTATTCACCGGCATCGTAATGGCCTGCACCACAACCACGGCCAGACCAAGCCCCACCGCTGTTTCGACTTTTTTGGAAACTGCCAGAAATGTGCACATTCCGAGAAAAAATGCCAGCGCCATATTCTCGATAAATATGGACTTGATAAACAGACTCAAATAGTGTTCCAGCATTTATTAATCCTCCTGTACCTGTTCCGGTTTCCAGGTCCGTAATGCCCAGATAATCAAGCCGATCAGGAAAAATGCACTGGGTGGCAACACAAACAAGCCATTGGGCACATACCAACCACCTTCGGTATAAACCGGCAACACCTGAAATCCCAATAGTTTCCCGGAGCCGATCAGTTCCCGGAAAAATCCCACCGTCAATAGAATCACGGCATAGCCCAATCCATTACCGATGCCGTCCAGGAAACTCGCCCAGGGTGGGTTTTTCAATGCAAAAGCCTCAGCACGTCCCATAATAATGCAGTTTGTGATAATCAATCCGACATAAACGGACAATTGCTTACTGACATCATAGGCAAAAGCTTTGATGATCTGATCCGCAATGATCACAAGCGACGCAATAATAGTCATTTCAACGATAATCCGGATACTGCTGGGAATATGCTTACGAATCAAGCTCACTGACAGATTTGAAAATGCCGTTACAAATGTTACTGCCAGGGACATAACAATCGAGGTCTCCAGCTTTGATGTCACAGCCAGTGCGGAGCAGATACCCAGAATTTGGAAGGCAATGGGGTTTTCATTAAAAACCGGAGTAGTCAGTATTTTTTTCATCTTACTCATTGCATTTCTCCGCTTTTTAACCGCTCAATAAAGGGGCCATAACCATTTTCACTGAGCCAGAAGCGCACCAGTGCATTCACCCCGCGCGTAGTGATTGTCGCTCCCGACAGGCCATCAACCTGGTACATAGAATTGGTATCGGTGGGATCGACTTTATCCTTAATTACCTCTATTTTTAATTTTCCGGTTTCATTAAAAATTTTCTTACCAACCCAACTCTTTTTCCAGCCGGGATTATCTACTTCGCCGCCCAACCCCGGTGTTTCACCATGTTCATAAAAGGTAAACCCTTTGACTGTCGTTAAATCTTTATCTAACGCAATAAATCCGTACATTGTTGACCACAATCCTTTACCGTAAATCGGCAAAATAATTTTTTCAATATTGCCCTGTTCTTTGACCCAGTAGACTACCATATTCTTTGGAATCTGTTTGATCTGCGCAATGTCATGACCCGCATTGAGGGTCCGGTAATACTTCGGATTTTTGGCCATCGTTTTGATATCAAAGGTCTCAGGGTTTAATAAATCGGTGTACTTATCTTTTGAAATTATAATACCGCTCTTTAGATCGATTAAATCCGATTCAATCTTTTCATGAAACAATCGACGGATATCGGCATTTTCCATGGAAATATTGCCGGCGCTGAGAATATTTTTCAGTTTATCCAGTTCCCGGTTTTTATCCTGAATACCTTTCAGCCCTACAGCCGCCGAGGAGACCAGTACCGAACAAACCAGGCAAACGCCCAACGCCACCAGAACTGTTTTACGCGTGCTATCCGTTGACATAGCGAGTCCGCCTTCTTTTAACATTCGCATTGATAAAAATTCGGTCGATGATCGGTGCAAAAACATTTCCAAACAGGATTGCCAGCATCATGCCTTCGGGAAAGGCCGGATTAATCACCCTAATTAAAACAACCAGGAATCCAATCAACAAACCGTATAAATATTTCCCCTTTTCCGTCATCGCAGCCGACACCGGATCGGTTGCCATAAAAACCGTTCCGAAAGCAAATCCGCCCAAAACAAGATGCCATGCCGGTGTCACCTGGAACATGGGGTTTGTATCACTGCCAACAATATTAAAAAACAATGATGTCACCAGCATTCCCGCCAGGACACTTATAATAATCCGCCAGGAACCGACCCCGGTATAAATTAAAATCACAGCACCAATCAGGCAGGCCAATGTTGATGTCTCGCCCATTGAACCGGGAATGAACCCGATAAACGCATACCGCCAGCTGGTTCCAAATTGCAGTAAAGGATCGGCTAACTGTGCAAGTGGCGTCGCACTGCTGACGCCATCCACCGCCACCCAGACTTTATCACCAGAAATCTGCGCCGGGTACGCAAAAAAGAGAAATGCTCGTCCAACCAGCGCCGGGTTCAAAATATTCATTCCAACACCACCAAAAACCTCTTTCCCGATAACCACACCAAAACTGATTCCCAGCGCTACCTGCCAGAAAGGAATTGTGGGCGGTAAAATCATCGGAAATAAAAGACTCGTGACGAAAAATCCTTCATTGACCTCGTGCTTGCGAACACAGGCAAATAACACCTCCCAGAATCCTCCGACAAATAAAGTCAGTATGTAAACCGGAAAGAAATAAAGCGCTCCATGAAAGATATTTGCCCAGATGTTCTGTGGATTGAAACCGATTCCCAGCCAACTTATGACGCTTTGTTGCCAATTGCTTGTCGGGATCATCGAAAACCCCGCAATCGCCAGGTTCGCCTGCAAACCCGTATTATAGAGTGCCATTGCCACCGCGGGTACCAACGCCACCATGACCGTTATCATCATGCGCTTGAGATCCATTACGTCCCGAATATGGGAACTTGAGCGGGTCACTTTACCGGAGGTGTAAAACAAAACATCGATTGCTTCAAACAGGTAATAAAGGCTTTCCAATTTTCCGCCTTTTTGAAAATGCCTTGCCTGCTTATCCAGGAATTTTCGAAATGCTTTCACTAGCCTTCCTTCTCTATAAGCGTTAACACCCGGCGTAAATTCTCACCGTGCTCAATCTTCGACGGACAGACGTAGGTACATAATGCTAGATCTTCTTCCGCTAATTCCAGGCACCCCAGTTTCTCCGCTTCGTCAATATCATCAACCGCTAGAGCTCTGAGTAAAAACGTTGGTAATATATCCAGCGGCATGACTTTTTCATAACTGCCAATCGGTACTATACAACGAACCCCGCCATTGAGGTTCGTATTAAAATTAAATTTTTTATAAGGTAATAATTTCGAAAGGACAATATTCTTTACGGAATAAAGATCAGAACCAGGGCTTAACCAACCAAAAAATTGACGCTCACCGCCTTCGGGAATTGCCGTCACCTGCTGGTGGTATCGGCCAAGAAAAGCGAATTCATCGGCTGCGCGAAAACCGTGGAACACCGAACCTGAGATGACCCGTTGACGACCTTCTGATAATTCATTTTCAATTAAATCAGTGATGGATGCCCCAATGCGCGTTTTTAACAGACGCGGTTTTTTTACCGAAGGCCCGGCCAAGGATATTATTCGCTCTGTCAAAATTCGGCCATTCAGAAACAAATGTCCGATGGTGATGACATCCTGAGCCATGAGATGCCAGACGGTTTTTGTCCGGGACACAGGGTTTAAAAAATGAATATGAGTGCCGACGTTCCCCGATGGATGCGGCCCGGCAAATTCCTCCACCTTCAGTTTTGCCAATTGCTTGACCGGTATATCACTGTTTTTGGCTTTGCAGAGGAATAAATTCCCATCGGTGAGTTGTGAGATGATCTTCATTCCCGCAATAAACTCATCGCTTCTAGTTTGAACAATTATCCCAACATCCGGCGCCAGCGGATTGCTGTCCATCGCAGTTATGAATATGGAATGGGGAATGGTGTCAGGATTCGCGACCGTCTCGAAGGGTCTGCTTCTTATGGCTGCCCATAAACCGGATTCCAGCAATTGCCCGATAATTATTTCCCGTTCCAGAGAAGCAATTTTCTCCGGAGAATGGGATTGGAATATTCTTTCTTCATTGCCCTGAAGTTCGATAACAATAGATACAAACACCCGTTTTTCACCACGGTTTATCTCAATCACTTTTCCGGCTCCAGGCGACGTATAACGGATTGCCGGATTTTTTTTATCTGTGAACAGCAACTGACCCAATTTAACAGTATCACCTACCGAAACCGCCAAATCTGGTTTCATGCCGACGTAATCTGATCCCAGCAAAGCGACTCTTTTTACCGAATTTGCATCAAAAACGGTTTGGTTTGGCTCACCGTTAATAGGAAGACTTAGTCCTTTTTTCAACTTAATCAACGTACTTGCTCCGATTATTGGCGCTAATTTAAGACTTTAAAGCCCGATAAACCATAGCTCTTTGCAGAAAAAATAAAAGCCACGAACATCCAACGTCCGAACATTGCCCCCACCGTCGGTAAGAATCACTGCTAACAGTGATCACTCAAGTTGTCTGTGGCTTAAAAACCGTTATGTGAAAATGATCTGTGCTCCGGCAGACATTTCATAGAACTCACCCACAGTTAATACTTTATCAACCTCCGGGCAAAAATCATTCATGGTCAGGTTGAACATATCTACGGTAGCCTTGCACGCGTAGAGTTTACCGCCGGCAGCGCTGATCATTTCAATAAATTCCCGAACCGGCGGAATATCCAGTTTATCCATGGTCTTATTCATCATCCATGTTGCAAATGCCGACATACCTGGGAGTGCCCCTAATAATGTCGGTAATGGAAATCCTTTGGCATCGGGAACCCGCATCGCCGGATTACCAACCGTGGCGATTTTAATATCATCCATGTATTTATCCAGAACGGCATACAATCCGAAAAATGTGAAAAACAGGTTCGCTTCCATTCCCTCCATACGGGCGCCATTGGCCATAATCAGGCCGGGGTACACACCTTCCAGGGAACCACGTGAAACGACAATCGAAACCTTTTTGATTTTTTCATCAGGCATTTTAATCTCCTTTATACGCAGCTGGCTGGTTTTTCCAGGCCGGCAATCTTTGAGGCTTTTTTTAATGGCCCATTGGGAAACAGTTGGTAAAGAGTTTTTGTATCAACAATACCCGATTTGGTCAGGCGACGGATCGTCGGTAAAGCGCCATTCTCTTTGACCTCTTTCTGCAAAAATTCCAAGACGTTCCAATGTTGTTCGGTCAGTTTAATTTCCTCTTCTTTGGCAATTGCCTCACCAATTTCCCGGCTCCATTGAGCATGATTAGTCAAGTAACCTTCTTCATTCACGTCGATATTTACACCAGCAATGTTCTTTGTTGCCATTTTATTCTCCTTCTCTTTGTTTACAATTTCTTGCCAAGTTTTGTCATTTGCGCCGTAATCATTGGAATCGGCCAACCGCGTAAAAGAATATTCCAATAGATCCATTTGAACGCCAGCTTACTAAAATGGTTCATGCGCGATTCTTTTAATAATGCCATCGGCCCAATGATTGGTAAGGGAAATTTTCCCTCTACAGGCTCGACATCGTAATTGAAATCAATCAGAAAACCCTTGCCAAACCCGGATTCGATAAAACAATTCGCATGGCCGTCAAAATCCTCTTTCAGTGGTTTATTCTGAATAAATTGAAGAATGTTTTCAGTCAGAATTTCAGCCTCAAAATGGGCTACGGAACCGGCTTTGGAACTGGGCAGATCGGTTGCATCGCCCAGAACAAAAATATTCTCATGGGCTTTGGATTGCAGTGTGTGTTTTTGGGTCTGTACGTAATTCAATTCATCACCCATACCCGATCGTTCGATGACACTGTCACCCATATTCGTTGGAATGGAAACCAAAATATCATAGTCCACTGTTTTTTCATCGAAGGAAACCAATTTTTTCGCGGTTCCGTCAACATTCATAATGTTAAAATCAGGGACAAGTTTGACGTGTTTATTCTCTAATAAATGACTCAAGACTCCCGACGCACGAGGTTTTGTAAAAGCACCGGAAAGCGGGGTTACATAGGTGATTTCCACATCATCCCGCATCTCTTTTTTCGAGAAATACCAGTCTGCCAGAAATGTGAATTCCAATGGCGCGACCGGGCACTTGATCGGCATTTCGGCAATATGTACCACCAGTTTTCCACCCTTCCAGTCCTTCAGGCATCTTGCCAATGCCACCGAACCTTCAACCGTATAAAAATCGAACGCGTTTTCACCCCAGCCGCTGTCCAGTAAACCATCGACCTCACCCGGAACGATATTTGTTCCAGTAGCAATAATCAGAATATAATAATCAAGGGTCACACCATTATTCAACTTGATCCGGTTTTTATCCGGTTCGATGATTTCAATACTTTCCTGAATGTATTCGACATTTTTTGGTATAAAATCGGTTTTGTTTCGGGTTACATCTTCTTCGGTATACATTTCAAAAGGAATAAACAAAAAACCGGGCTGGTAATAATGTTTTGCATGTTGATCGATAATGGTTATTGACCATTCCTTCCGGTCCAGTTTCCGAACCAATCGGTTAGCCATGATTGTACCAGCGGTTCCGGCTCCCAGAATTAATATTTTCTTCATCAATTCCCCTTAAGCATTTAGAAAATTGTCATGCAGATAGGAAACTATTTCTTTGACTCTCTCATCAACCAATGAATATAAAATCCGTTTCCCGTCACGTCGTCGATCAACAATACCGGCCATAGTCAGTAACCGCAGTTGCTGAGAAATATTAGAAAAATTACTGATCTGAATCGTATCCACAATATCGCCGACACAAAATTCACCTTCCGACAACAAACAGAGTATCCGAAAGCGGGTTCTGTTGGAAATCAAGGCAAACAGGTCAACGACTTTTTGGCATACGGTTTCATTGTTTTTGAAGCGCTGTTTGATTTGTTCTAAAGATGCATTCATTTGTTTAATCCTATATTTTAGTATATATTAAAGTGTATACATATTAAAATCAAGATATATTTTAAATTTCACTATTTCGGATAAAAATATAAACGGGAGTGTGATTCAACACACTCCCGTTTATTTGACGAACAAATTGTCAGACTATTTCAGCCCTCTTTTAACCAGTAATGGTTCAATGCTTGGTTCTTGGCCACGGAATCGTTTGTACAGAATCATCGGCTCTTCCGTGCCACCACGGGAAAGGATATTATCCCTAAAGGATTTTGCCAACTCTTTGTTAAAAAGGTCTGAATCCTTAAAGGCTTGAAATGCATCAGCATCCAGCACTTCAGCCCAGATGTAGCTATAATAGCCAGCAGAATAACCGCTGGTAAAAATATGCCGGAAATAGGGCGTCCGGTAGCGACTGATGATCTCAGGAATCAGGCCAATTCTTCCCAGAGATTCATCTTCGAATTCCAGAACATCCTCAATCGGCCGGGTGGTCGTCAACGTGTGCCAATCCATATCCAGGAACGAGGCAGCCAGATACTCCACAGTTTCAAAGCCCTGATTAAACAAGCTTGAATTTTTGATTTTTTCAATCAGTTCATCGGGAATTGCTTTACCGGTTTGATAATGGAACGCATAGGTCTTGAGAACATCAGGCTCCAACGCCCAATTTTCCATTACCTGTGACGGCAATTCAACGAAATCCCGCGCAACGCTGGTGCCGGTGAGTCGCGGATAAGTGCAGTTACTGAACAGTCCGTGCAGTGCATGTCCGAATTCATGGTAAATCGTTGTAACTTCATCAAGGCTCAGCAATGCCGGTTTTTCAGCTGTCGGTTTTGAGAGATTAAAGACATTATTTATTACGGGTGTTACATTTTTCCCATCTTTTTTCATCTGTCGGCGATATGCTCCGCACCAGGCGCCACCGCGTTTGCTGGCCCGGGGATGATAATCCGTATAAAGCACACCGATTGTTGTTCCATCGGCCTCCCTGACTTCAAAGACTTTTACATCTTCATGATAAACCGGGATATCTTTCCGTTCATGAAACGTGATACCATAGAGTTTTGTCGCCACATCAAAAGCTCCCTGCCGGACATTATTCAATTGAAAATAAGGCCGGAGAAGTTCATCGTCCATGGCATATTTTTCTTTTTTCAATTTTTCCGAATAATACCACCAATCCCAGGATTCTAACGGAAATTTATTACCTTCGCGATCCGAAATTGCCTGCATTTCCTTTAGTTCGGCTTTGGCTCTTTTCAAGGCAGGTTTCCACAATTTGTCCAACAGTTTATAAACATTCTCTGGATTCTGAGCCATATTGACATCCAGAACATAATGCGCATGGGTCGGAAATCCCAGCAATTGGGCCCGTTCTGCTCTCAGGGCAACGATTTTCGCGGCAATTTTCTTATTATCGTATTCATCATTATTATTACCGCGATTGATATAGCCCTTATAAATTTTTTCACGAAGATTCCGCTTCTCAGAATATTGCAGAAAGGGAATCCAGCTGGGTTTATGAAGCGTATAGACCCATTTCCCTTCATAGCCCTTTTCCTTGGCGGCTGCAGCCCCGGAAGCAATGACACTTTCGGTCAATCCGGCAAGATCGGCTTCATTATCTATAACCAGTTCAAAATTATTGTCATCTTTCAGGACATTTTCACCAAACTTGGTCGTTAGCACCGACAGTTCTTCATTAATTTCCCGAAACCGGGCCTTTTTCTTTTCACAAAGATTGGCGCCACCGCGAACAAAATCCTTGTAATATTTATCCAGCAACATTGTCTGCTCAACTGTTAAATTCAAACGATCTTTCTGTTCGTAAACTGCCTTGATGCGCTGGAAAAGTGTATCGTTCAGACCGATGTCATCGCCATGCTTGGACAGTATCGGGGCGATTTCCGTAGCGATCTTTTGAATTTCATCACTCGTGTTCGCGCCATTCATTGCAAAAAACACACTGGATACTTTCGTCAACAATGCCCCGGAATAATCCAACGCTTCGATGGTATTTTCAAATGTGGCCGGTTCGGGATTCGTTATGATCGCCTTCACCTCAGCCTTTTGCTGACGCATCCCTTCTTCGAAAGCCGGCATATAATGCTCGTTCCTGATTTTCCCAAATGGCG
>JAFGXZ010000293.1 GCA_016936335.1 Fidelibacterota bacterium | reverse complement strand
TGTTGAAAGAGTATAAAATGCCGCCGGGCACAGAAGGCAATTTCTGGAAAGTGTTTGAAATCGATGGTGATACCGGCGAAATCAGGGATATCAACCAGTCCGGTTTTGAAAGCGACCCGGAAAAGCTCTGACGATTTAATTTAACGTAACAAACTTGGCAACGATTGTTTTCGCACCGCAGCTGCGAAAATAGATTTGCAGCTTTGCCCGTTCCCCGGAACCGGTCACATTTATCACTTTACCAATCCCGAATATTTTGTGAGAAACACTCGCGCCGGGTATAATCTCTTTCGAGTTCTTAAAGGGTGTTCCGCTAAAAACCGTACCGGTGGATTTTCGTGATACTCGTGGTTGACGGGAAACCGACACGACACCTTCGCGCATGGAGTTCACTTCGATTAACTCCCGTGGAATCTCGTTTAAAAACATGGATTCCGGTAAATATTGCATTTCACCGGCCCGGTTTCGTCGCTGGGCAGTTGACAGAAACACCTTCTCCTTTGCACGGGTCAGACCAACATAAAACAGCCGGCGCTCTTCTTCCACTGCCTTGTCACTATTATCCCGATCGAGGGGAAAAAGTCCCTGATTTAGTCCGCAAATAAACACAACCGGAAATTCCAGTCCTTTGGCGCTGTGCAGGGTCATCAGCGAAACTGCATTCTTTTTATCTTCCCAGACATCGATATTTGTAATTAATGACACTTTTTCCAGGTATCCTTCAAGGTCGGCATTATCAACGGAATTGCAATACTCGGATATATCATTCAGTAATTCATCAATATTGGCCAAGCGTTGCAGAGCCTCTTCCCCACTCTGTTCTTTGTAAAAGCTGCGCAGTCCGAGTTCATCGATAATGACCCGCGTCCACTCCTCGAAACCAAGTTTTTTCCGGGATGACCGGATTTTTTCGATCACATCCAAAAATCCACGAACCGCATTCGTTGCCCGGGAAGACATCTCCAAAGCATCAAGATGGGCCAATGCTTCAAAAAGGGTGATCCCTTTCTGGTTTGCATAATCATCAAATTCTTTGACAGTACGATCACCAATGCCACGAGGTGGGAAATTCAGAATCCGGCGCAGGCTGACATCATCCCGGGGATTGGAAAAGATGGAAAAATAAGCCAGAATATCTTTGATCTCTTTACGCTCGTAAAATTTTACTCCGCCAATAATGTTGTACGGTATATTGTTCCGCCTCAGGATTTCTTCCAGAATCCTGGTCTGGGCATTGGTGCGGTATAGAATTGCGAAGTCTTTGAACACCCGTTTCTTTTTTATGATCTCCTGCTGAATGTTAGCAGCAATGCAGGCAGCTTCATCATAATCACTGCCGGCTTCAATCCTGACCAACTGGTCTCCTGCCGGTTTATCCGACCAAAGTGTCTTCTTAGCCCGGTTAATATTATTTGCCACCACTTCGGAAGCAGCCTTGAGAATATTATTTGTCGAGCGATAGTTTTGTTCGAGTTTAAACACCTTGCATTCCGGATAGTGGGCATCGAATTTCAGGATATTTTCCACGTTGGCGCCCCGCCAACTGTAAATGCTCTGGTCGTCATCGCCGACCACACACACGTTGCGGTGATTTTTTGCCAGATTATCAATCAGATCGAATTGAGGTTTGTTTGTATCCTGATATTCATCAACAAGTATGTACTGATATTTCAGTCGATATTTTTCAAGAATTTCAGGGACTTCCTGGAATAATTGTAAGGGCAGCAACAGCAGATCATCAAAATCTACGGCATTCGAGCGCTTCAATGCTTTCTGATAAAGTGGAAATACCCCTTTTACAATAAACTCAAAACGCACTCCCGGACGCGGTTTGAAATCATCGGGACTAGTAAGCCAGTTCTTGAGATACGAAATCCGGGACAGAATATTTTTCGGTGAGAATCCTTCCAAATCCAGGTTCGAATCGTAGACAACTTTTTTTAGAAGTTGCTTCTGATCGGTTTCATCGTAAATCGAGAAATACCGGGTATAAGTATCCAGGTGTTCGATTTCACGGCGCAATATCCGGGCACAAATCGAATGAAATGTCCCGATATGAATCAAACCGGACTGTTTTCCGACAAAACCTTCGACCCTTTCCCGTAATTCCTGGGCGGCCTTATTTGTAAAGGTAACCGCCAGAATATTCTGGGGCGCAACGATCCCGGACTTTATAAGATAGGCAATTTTATGGGTTAATACTTTGGTTTTACCACTGCCAGCACCGGCAAAAATCAACTGCGCACCATCAATATATTCCACAGCACTTTTCTGCTGAGCATTTAAACCTTTCAGAGCATCCAAATTCTATTTTCCTTTATTTGTGTTCCGGGCTACCTGTCTACGAACACGCTGGAATTGTCGTTTTGCCCGTAAAAAACTGTCATAATCGTTGTGAAATGAGTGCGTTCCGTCACCAACCGCAACCATGTAGAGATATCCGGTTTCAGCCGGCCAGGTGGCCGCAAGGATTGACTTGATGCCGGGATTATTGATCGGTCCGGGCGGTAAACCTCTGTTGCGATATGTATTGTAGGGAGATTGAATCTCAAGATCGGCTTTCAATAGTCGGCGCGGCCCGTCGGGAATGATATATTGGATCGTCGGATCAGATTCCAGACGCATCCGTTTTTTCAGGCGGTTAACATAGACCGAAGCCACCAGCGGACGTTCATCGTCCACCATACACTCACCTTCGACAATTGATGCCAGGGTCAATACTTCATGGAGTGTACGTCTGGATGCGTTAATTGCCTGTAATACGGAATCAGTCACCATTTCATTGAAATGCCCAATCATTCGTCGGATCACATCTTCAGGAGTATCGGAATCGTTAAAATAATAGGTCTCGGGAAAGAGATACCCTTCCACTGTCGGCGACTCTATTCCCAGATCGGTCAATAGACTCTTATCGTCAATTAAACGGATAAACTCATGGGCTTCAAAATTCAGATGGCTGGCAACCAATTGGGCAATTTGCTTAGCCTGGTAACCTTCCGGAATCATAACTTTCACGGTATGCACCTGAGACGTTGACAGTGTGCGAATCAGAGAACGGTAATCCCTGACGTCCTGAAGGTTAAAAAACCCGGCTTTCATCTGTCGGTTCTTTAACATTAAATGCGCCGCGAGAACAAAGGATTTGGGATTATTTAAAATTCCTTGATCGGCTAACTGATTGGCGATCTGGCTTAGATTAGCACCCTTGGGAATAATAATCTTCATTTGTTGAGGATGAATATTGACAGGTGTAAAAATGATAAATAACCGTAATGTCACGAGAATTGCGACCAGTATTATGGCAACAAAGACGTAATTATTCTCATTAACATCCTCTAGAAATTTTTTAATTCTTTCGACCTTTAATTTATCCATATCAGGGTTCTAAAATTTAAACGGAATCGGAATAAATGTCAGGATAAAGATCAGCAATGTTACAATGCCAATCGTTTTTTCATACCTTGTTACCGGTGCATCTTCGTCCATGATCGGCGGATGCTTCATACGGGTCAGAAAATAAACCAGGACCGCCCAGACCAGCCAGTTCGGCGAAAAAATGCTTAAAATCAATATTCCGCCCAAGGCACTCCAGGCAATTTTCTGATACCATTTGCCTAAAAGTGCGTAGGCAATATGACCACCATCCAGTTGTCCTATGGGAAGCAGATTCAGCATGGTTACCAGCATGCCGATCCAGGCTGCAAAGGCCACAGGGTGTAGCATGATGTCCATCTGATCCGACAATCCCGGATAGATAATTGCTGTAGCGATTTTCATTAGGATTGATTCACCAAGTTGAACTCCCATCTCTGTTAACTTCGGTGTTACAGTCGACAGGGATAACCCGATAAAAAGTGCCAGTACCGCTACCAGAAAACCCGCGATCGGACCGGCAGCGCCGATTTCAACCAGCGCCCGACGACGGCGTACCGGAGAACGCATTTTAATAAAGGCCCCGAATGTCCCAATGATTGTCGGGGCTGGTAAAAAATAAGGCAGCGTGGCATCGACATGATTTTTACGGGCCAATAGAAAATGCCCGGTTTCATGCACACCCAGAATTAACAGTAATGTTACCGAGAAAGGAACACCCTGGAACAGAGTCAGCGGACTCGCCAGCGGATTAACGCCTTCCATCAAAGCGCCGGCAAACAATGTGGTAAAAATCGTTGCGATGAATAAGAGCAGGTTGATCCGTGGAATTCCAAATATTGTTTTCTGGAACCGGATTGTAAATACATCTGTATATCCCTCTCGGGCATGGCGAATATGAGGCGCCAGCTGTTTTGCTTTCAGTCGAATTGCATCAGCTGTCTCACCGGGTTTCAGAAAACCGGAAATGATCAGAGAATGTTTACTTTCCCTGACTTCTGTCACCTGCATCCAGTTACTGAATACAATTAAAATCTGCTGTTTTTTATAATCATCCATCCTTATTCACACATTTAAACAGGATGCTTAAATTACGATTCAATCCTCTTTAAATCAATCGTGAATCCAAATTTAATAATGGACTTTAATACTCACCTGTTGTATTTTTCCGAACGTTAAAATTGAGCCTATCAACTATGTCTCTCATAGAAAAAATTAAGAGCCGCTATTATGCCCCGGCCGGTTACCGGGAATTACTGAAAATCGCGATTCCACTGATTCTAAGCACCAGCGCCTGGTCAATTCAACATTTTGTCGATCGAATGTTCCTGACCTGGTACTCACCGGAATCCATTGCTGCAGCCATGCCAGCGGGTATTTTTAATTTTACGATCATGACCCTTTTCATCGGCACGGCTAGTTATATCAACACATTTGTCGCCCAGTATTTCGGATCAAAGCAATTTAAAAATATCGGACCGATTGTCTGGCAGGGCATTTATATTGCGGTGATTGGCGGAATCGTCCATTTAATTCTGATTCCTCTGGCAAAACCTATTTTCGGCTTCATTGGCCACGAAATGGAAATTCAGAAACTCGAGATCATTTATTTTCAAGTTCTATGTCTGGGTGCTTTTCCAGCAATTGCGTCGTCGGCATTTTCCAGTTTTTTCAGTGGTCGGGGTAAAACCTGGCCGTTGATGTGGATCAACATGATTGCGACCCTGGTAAATATAGTCTTCGATTATTTTCTGATTTTTGGTAATGGCGGTTTTCCGGAAATGGGTATCAGGGGCGCTGCAATCGCCACTGTACTTTCCGGTGTTGTCACCTTTGTAATTTACACCGTTATTATCGTCCGCCCATCCTTTTGTAAAGAATATTGCACACTCAGCGGCTACAAGCCGAATCTGCAACTCTTTAAACGCCTGGTCTATTACGGTTTCCCTAACGGTGTCCAGTTTTTCATCGATATGGCCGGTTTTACGGCATTTCTGTTTATCGTTGGCAAACTTGGCCAGGATTCTCTGGCAGCAACGAACATTACATTCAACATAAATAACCTCGCCTTCATGCCGATGATTGGTTTTGGAATTGCAGTCTCTGTGATGGTAGGTCAGTACCTTGGTGACAATAAACCCGAATTGGCGCAGAAAAGCGCCTACTCCGGTTTTCACGTCACTATCTTTTACATGAGTACTATGGTAATACTCTATCTTGGCGTTCCGGAAATGTTTATCAAACCTTTCATGGCTGGTGCTAATAACAGCGAAATGGTTGCCATCCAAAAAATTGTTATCGTACTGATTCGATTTGTGGCAATTTACTCGATATTCGATACTTTTAATATTATTTTCGCATCTGCCATCAAAGGCGCCGGTGATACCCGCTTCGTTATGCGCATGCTGAGTGTATTATCGATTGTCCTTTTAATAATTCCAAGCTATCTGGCCTTGATTGTTTTAAAACAGAGTATCTATGTCGGCTGGATTATCGTCACCGTCTATATCATTGCCCTAGGCATTGGATTCTATCTCCGCTTTCTTGGTGGGAAATGGAAATCCATGCGGGTCATCGAAACACCGCCGCCAGGGCTGCCCTCCCATTTTGCTGAAACTCCGACTCCGGATATTTAAGCATATTTTAATCTAAATATTTCGGTCAGAACATATGGCATTACCATTATCAAACAGTATCAAAGGATTAAAATAACATGACAAGCACACTACGAAAACAAGATATTCAGATTGCCTATTCAATGATTGAAACAGCTCAGAGAATTCGAGCCCGCAGAGACGGAAGTCACCTGTTTCAGTTATACTTCCTTTTCTGGGCAGCATTTAACAAGATCTATACTGCGATTGCCTACAGGAAAGGAATCAGGACACAGATTAAAAAGAACAGTGACGGCTCGATAATGACAATCACCAATGGGAATGTTAATATTCCGAAAGTCCTATCAGTCAGTGAAAAAGAACAGATATATTGCTCGTTGGACGAATTTAAAGATGTTTTAAAAGATTCACTGATTCACCACAAGGGAACGGAGTATTTTGTCAATCGAATTCCCTATTGGCAGAGTAAACCTATCGAATACGATGTGGTCGGGCAAAGAGTCAATGGTGTTCTCAATATTGAATACACCGTTGATAGACAATA
>JAFGXZ010000292.1 GCA_016936335.1 Fidelibacterota bacterium | reverse complement strand
GCCGCCGATCAGCATGATCCAGGCGAGCAGGGTAACCAATACCGTCCAGTTTCTGACCCAGAGATTGTGATAATTCACCAGGATCATGCCGAAGATAATGCCGAAACAGCCGGCCAAATATGTCAGTGTTGGTGATTTTTCAAATTCAATTACAAATTGATCCAAATCTACCGTTTTAATCAGCACGGCGATTCCGGAGAAGATGTAAATGATGGAGAAGATCTTTGCAATTAAGACTGAGAGTTCCATGGTTAGCCCTCTTTATTATGATGAAAAGCTTAGATCGTTTTAGAGGATATTTCCTTTTAATCTTTTTATTTCTCTGTCGAAATCCGACTCGTAATCCTGATCCTGCTGCACCCTGAATTTATCATATTGTTCTTCGGCTAATTTCCTGGCAATATCTGCTGAAATACTTCCCGCATTTTTTAAAACAGAATAATCATTGAATTGAAGAAATGCATCCAACTTGTCAATCCAATCTATCATCCGCATGGGAATTTGGCGCTCGGCTTGATTTTCGGCATAATCGAGATACATGCTGACAATGCGGTTCAAATTACTCATCTCTTTTTCATTCAGATAGTTTTTGGCAATAGAGACATCTGACTGTAAAACCTTCCCTTTGGGGGATTTTTTCCACGTAGTGAGACCCATATTAGGCAATTCGGCTTTTGCCCTTGAAGCAATTATCTCCGCCGCCGTATGGCCTGTTATCGCCCAATGTAATTTATTCTGAACGGTTTTGTAAAACATTTGTGTAGTTTCGGCCTTGGGGTCATAGTCGATACTACACTCCGAATAAATATCGGAAATTTTCTGATAAAAACGACGCTCGCTGGCGCGGATTTCCCTGATCCGTTCGAGCAACTCATCAAAATAGTCTTTCCCGAATAGCTTTGTGCCTTGTTTCAGACGCTCATCATCTAATACGAAACCTTTGGTTATGTATTCTTTTAACGTTTTGGTTGCCCATTTTCGAAATTGTGTAGCAATTCCGGATTTCACCCGATAACCAACCGAGATAATTGCATCTAAGTTGTAGAATTTTTGAGAACGTTTTACTTCACGAATTCCTTCTTTTTGAACTTGTAAGAAATCCTTACAAGTTGCCTGCTCTTCAAGTTCTCCCTCTGCATAAATATTTCTTAAATGTAATGTGATATTCTGTGGTGTTGTTTGTAACAATTCTGCCAGCATTTTCTGCGTAAGCCAGACCGTTTCGTCTCTTACCAGAACTTCGACTTTGATATCACCCTGCGGTGTGGTGTATAGAATGATTTCAGAATTATCCATTTGCTCAAATAATACAAAAGTAAACAAGTAATGGCAATTAAAATTAAGGAAAATTTTGTGTCACAACGCTGAGCATTGCGACGAGAATGGATCACATTTCAATCATTCGCGATGCTATTTCAATCGCGCACGATGCTTTTTTTCAATCAATGGTGATTCTTTTTGATCAATTGTAATAATTTTAAAATCGATATCCCTTGAATAATTCAAAGGCAATTCGTGAATTGCTGCTACGTTATTAATGACAGAATCTCAATCGCCACCGTTTTGCTGTTTTTACCGACCTCTTTTGAAGGACCGACACAGGAGGGACAGCCGTCTTTGCAGGCACAGGATTGGATCAGCCGCCAGGTATTTTCAATCAATTCTTCATGGGAATCGAAGAGCAGTGGGGTAAATCCAATTCCGCCGGGATAATTGTCATAGATAAAAATCGTTGGTTGGAATTTTATAAGTTCATCGGGATTGAGTCTGACAGAAGGAATATCTTTCGTGGCCGGCGTGTAAATGCCTCGCTCGGTGATTGTATTCATGGCGAACCATTCGGAACTCTTATCACCAACGGCCCGATGAATGTCGTGGGACTCGCTCATGATTTTCAGTGTGGCCACCGAATGCAGCGCCGTGCTGATACCCATAATCCCGTCGATTATATCAGCCCGGGAATGCTTTACCCGCTTCAGCAGGTGTTCGGGAATGGTGAACCAGTAAGCTGTGGTGGCCATTTCCATGTCCGGCAGGTTGATCTTGCCATACCCCACATTTTCCATGCTGTAAAACTTTATTTTTTTATATCCAACGACTCGTGTAACCACCTGGACTTCACCCTTGAACACATCCACTGCCGTGGATTCACGCTGCTCATCATCGGATAAGACTTTGACATTGGTGTAATCAATTGAATCGGTGTAGTAATCGGAATCCGATTTACGGACAAAGGCTTTACGCCCGTCCCAATCCAGTTCATCGACGATATATTCTTCACCGGAGGCCATATAAATGGCATCGGGATAAATGGTCATCGCGGCGGCGCTGTAATCCACTTCCGCAATGATCTTGTTCTGCTTATCGGTGTCGACAACAACAAAATTACCTTCCGGAATACGTCGGAGGTTGACATCGGCAGCGGGATAGACATCTTCTGACCAGTACCAGCGGTCTCCGCTGCGGTGCAAAATTCCACCTTCGACCAGAAATTTCAGAATTTCTTTCAGATCGTTCCATTTAACATTACCGAATTTTTCATCAACTTCGAACGGCAATTCGAAGGAGGCACATTTAATGTGATCGACAAGGATCATCAAATTGTTGGGATTAATGCGGGCATGTTCGGGATTTTTTGAGAAAAAATATTCCGGATACTGCATGAGGAACTGATCGACCGGATTCGAGCGTGCTACCATGACACCATAGGCTTCCTTTCCGCGTCGTCCGGCGCGGCCGATCTGCTGCCAGGTACTGGCGATACTGCCGGGATATCCGGCCAGGATCGTAGCATCGAGACTGCCAATATCAATTCCGAGTTCAAGCGCATTGGTCGAAACGACGCCTTTGATCGTTCCTTCCCGGATTCCTTTTTCAATTTCACGACGGCGATTAGGCAGATAACCGCCCCGATATCCGGCGATTTTTTCCGGTTGGCTCATGGATTCGCGGTTGCGTTCGAAATCATCTTTTAGGTATTTTGTCAGCACTTCGACATTCAGCCGCGACAGAGCGAAGACGATGGTCTGAATATTTTCCTTGATAAAACGATTCGCCAGATAGCGGGTCTGCTTGATATAGCTGGCACGGATGCCAAGTTCTTTATTGATGATTGGCGGATTGTAAAAATAAAGGGTTTTCGGGCTGACGGGAGCGCCGGATTTTTCAATCAATTGTACCGGTTTTTCGATCAGTTTCTCGGCATGTTCTTTTGGATTGGCAATCGTGGCTGAGCAGAGGATAAACAGGGGATCGGAACGATAAAAGTCACAGAGTCGCCGTAAACGGCGGATGACATTGGTGAAATGGGAACCGAAAACACCCCGGTAAATGTGCATTTCATCGATGACGACGAATTTTAAATTTTGGAAAAACTGCATCCATTTGGTATGGTGGGGCATGATACCCTGGTGCAGCATGTCGGGATTCGTCACGACAATGTTACCCTGTTTACGGATGGCCTGCCGGGCATTGGCAGGTGTATCGCCGTCGAAAGTAAACACCTTGATATCTTTGTCAAGCAGCGTTATAAAATCGTGGGCTTCATTCATCTGGTCCTGGCTGAGGGCTTTGGTGGGGAAGAGATAGAGCGCTTTCGAACCGGGATTTTTAATCATCTCCTGTAAAACCGGCAGATTGTAGGTCAATGTCTTTCCGGAAGCAGTAGGTGTAACAATCACAAAATCTTTATGCTTTGCGGCATACTTCCAGGCTTCGGCTTGATGGGAGTAGAGTTGAGTGATCCCGCGCTGTATGAGGACGGTTTTAATTTTCGCTAATACATCTTCCGGGAAGTGGCTGAATTCACCGTCGGAACCTTCGATTTTATAGACGAACTCGATGTTTTCTTTAATGTTTTTTCCGGATAATAATTGTTCAACTGCGTTGGGCATAACTGCTCCTGTCAGGATTGATTATTTCGTGACAACTTTTGTTTAATTCGATCCAAGCGATGTTCCATTTGAGCCCGTTCGTCGGCACGATACTGTGGTAATCTAGCCAGGGCTTCTGTGATAACTTCATCAGCCTTTGGATATTCCTTAGAATGATGTTCATAATACATGGCGAGTTCAAGATAAGGCTCAAGGGCAAGGGGAAAATCCTCACCAATAACGGTCTGCCAGAGTGTAACTGCTTTTTTATATTCTCCGGCTTTTTTGTAAAGCGCTGCCAGTTCAAGACTGGTTTTCTGTCGCCGGCCGGGTGAAACATTTGAATTTAATACATGCTCGTAATGCGCGATACTGCGCCCGATATTTTTCTTGCGGGTGAACATCCGGGCTTTGGCATAATCGGTCAAAGGATTATCGTCGGGATCATGGGATTCGTAGGCATTTATAATCAAAATCAGGGTGGCAAGCAAGGTAATGATGTCAAACCGGTTGTGATAAAAAATCCGTTCGATTTTGTCGATTCGGCGACAGCGCAGGTAATCAAAGTATGCATCAGGAATCATTTCGCCGGGAATATCATCATCCCTGAACAATCCAAGGCGATCGGTTTCAACGGTCTTCAGTTTGCAGTTTTCCATGGAATATTTCCAGAGCATTCTGGTCGGGTGGAGAAGGTCAATGTGGCCGCTGTCTTCCGGAATTGGCCGCATTCGGTTTATAACAAAACGCGAATTCAGCAATGGAATATCGTAACTCTTGCCGTTGTAGGAAACCAGGCAGTCGAAATTCGGAATCAGCTTCTGAAGCAATTCCAGCATGCCCTCCTCATGGCTGAGTTGGGTGATAAAATACTGGTGTACGATAAAACTATGGTTTTCGATAAAACCCAGACCGATCATAAATGCAATGGTGCCAGTCCCGCCACTCAATCCGGTAGTTTCCGTATCGATAAAAAGGAATCGTTCAGGATTAGATGCCGGATTGATTTGAAAAAGTTCCGCAATGAGTTCATTATCAAGTGCATAGACCTGATCAAGGTTCAGGCTTCCGTAAGGTTCGCGCAAATCGTAGCTGAATTCTGCCCGGAAAATGTCACCGAAGTGAGTGTTGATCCAGGAACCCTCGACGACCGTGGAGATGGATTGGGCTTTTTTTTCCACGGTGGACTTGGGAAAGTATTTTGCACTGTCCTGATTCTGGAAAAGTCGGTTCAGTTCTTTGAGGATATTCGGCGGCATTTCTGTCTCAGGTTTTTTTTGTTCGGCTTTAGAGTATAGGGCTTCGAGACGGTCGCGAATGTTTTTCATTTGTTTAAAAAATATTGATTGGGACTATAATAAACAAGTAGGAATAATTATGGAAGGACTCTATAACAAATTAATTCGGGGATTTCTTATAAATCATGTGACCAGTGAACTGTTTTAACAGTTTTCATTAATAAATTCAATGATTGGTTCCTTATATCGGACTCACGTTAAAATAAGGAATGTTTTTCTGGAAATATTTTCAAATCACAAGGATCTTTTCAGTTATGATGTTGTTTTCGGAACCGGTATCCTGTTATTCAGTGGATATTTTTTCGGAAAATTGGCGTATCGTTTGAAATTACCTGCCATTACCGCAAATATTTACACATCTGAATCCCCCCGGTTTTCAACCGACAACTGATACCATCAATGCACTGATCTATGCCATGAAGAACCTGATTGTCTGGTTTG
>JAFGXZ010000291.1 GCA_016936335.1 Fidelibacterota bacterium | reverse complement strand
TTTGAAAAAAATTGCATGATCACTATTGCTTTTAAAAATCCGCCAACCGGTCGCGCTAATTTTGAAATAACAACTTTGACGTCAACGGTTATCCCGACACAATCAAAATTAAAATATCGAGCTACACTGGAAATCCTGAATCCTGATTTATATGATGGTGCACGAAAAAATATTTTAGGCCACCCATTCGATCAACGCTATTATCATAAATTATTGATCCATGAACTTTCCACCTGCTTTATTGAATACCTGTTGAGCACCAAACCGAAAGGCTGGCGGCATAATGATATGCCCAACTGGTTTCGACAGGGACTGGAAGAATACTACGGGCTAACATATTCAGATTCTTATTGGAAAAATGAGGGGATAAACGATTACTTCAAGTATCATATCAGTCCTGGCGGCGGAATTAATTTTCAATTCGGCATTTTTCCACAAGATCCATACTACGATGGCGCAGTACTGTTTTTATTTATCCATGAATACTACGGTTACGATATCATCCGAAAAATCCTGATGTCCGAAAAACCGGATCTGGGTACTGCAATGAATGATGTTCTTAGGGATGATCTGAATCAGTTTGCAACAAATTTTCACAAATGGCGTGATCAAAGAATACAACAAAAACAATAATCCTGTTTAAAAATCCCCGTTTCTATTCGTATAATCTATTATTGCCAAAGTTAATCTTTGCAGGAATCACAATTCATAATAACTTATATTTAGTAAATACTCGAGGAGAAAATGAGTTTTAAAACAAAAGAAGAGATCGTTAAGAATTGGTTACCCCGCTATACAGGAACAGCACTGACAGAATTTGGTGAATATATTCTGCTGACAAATTTCAGTGATTACTTATGCCATTTTGCCGAACGGTTCAACGTCCAAATCCGGGGCAATGACAAACAGATGCAGACTGCCACAGCCAATAACATTACAATTATCAACTTTGGAATGGGAAGCGCCATGGCCGCGACAGTAATGGATCTGCTGGGCGCTATTTCTCCGAAAGCTGCCCTTCTCCTCGGAAAATGTGGCGGTTTAAAGAAAAAAATAAAAATTGGTGATCTCATTTTACCGATTGCCGCCATTCGTGGAGATGGTACGAGTAATGACTACCTTCCCCCTGAAGTTCCGGCACTCCCCTCTTTCCGTTTGCAGCAGGCCGTTTCGGCAATGATCAAGAAACATGAAGTTGATTACTGGACCGGAACAATCTATACAACCAATCGGAGAGTCTGGGAACACGATGAGAAATTCAAGAATTACCTGGCTCAGATCCGGGCAGCCGGAATCGATATGGAAACCGCGACCATTTTTACAGTCGGTTTTATCAATAAAATTCCTCATGGCGCCTTATTGCTCGTGTCTGACAGCCCGATGACACCTGAAGGTATAAAAACCGCGGAAAGCGATCAGAAAGTCACCCTAAAATATGTAAAAACCCATCTGGATATTGGCATCGACGCCCTACTGGAATTGGCCAACCGCGGTGAATCAGTCAAACATATGCGTTTCTGATGAAATTTGTAGGTGAACCGTGTGTCGGTACAAGTTCTTATGATTTGACTTTTAAACGTGATCACCACCTTAATCCCGATGAAAAAATGATGGCGATTCCGACATTATCAGAAATTGAAGCCCTTTAATAACGTTTTAAAATATTTTATAAAAGTCTAAGTACTGTCACTTTTCCCGTCAGGCCTTCATCAGAAATTATATCTCAATTTTAAATAGATATTATCATTCTTATCAAACTGCCCGAAATCGAACTGTCCGTATGAATTTGCCATGGAGCCACCACCCAGAAAATCCGCTCCGAGTGAAACTGTGAAATTATCCGAATATTTCCAGTCAGCCGATAAACGTATCAGGTACGATTCATTGGTGAAATTGTACAGCGTCAGCAGCATTGGCGCAACGGTTTGATTAAAAAAACTTCCATTGAGTACTAATGAGCCAAGAGATGCCACTTCATCTCTGAGAATTGTATTAGAATAATTCAGAATTCGTTCCTGAATACCCTGAATGGCAATTGTAATATCACCGGTTAGCTGGTAATCCGCACCCAACATCGCCTGAATAAACGGCCGATCCAATAAAAAATCACTGGTCATCATTTCAGCCTGATCAGCCGGTACATAATCAAAAAGCCGCGATGGATAATATCCTCCTTCACCTCTGAAAACAAACATACCCAGTGGTCTTGAGAAATTCATCCCGTAAAATGTAAACCACGGATGGATTGGTGTCAGCTGAATTGCGCTGGGTATACCGATATTGCCAGGCACTACTGTTTTCTTCATTTTCGGTTGATCTTCCCGCGCCTTGAGATATATCAGTGAAATATCAGTACCCTTCAAAAAAGCATTCAATTTCAAACCGTATTCCATATTCTTCAAACCATTACGCGGAATGACTTCTTCCCGATAATCCAATGGCAGCGTCATCGCCATAAGCTGCCCCCCGCCTAAATCCATTGCAAAATTGAAGGAATCCGGCCGGTAAAATGCCCAATTACCTTTCCAGTCTATATTCATCGGTTTAAACTCCGGAATAACAAGAATTTCCAGCGAATGGTTACCGGTATGCAATTTGGTATTCAGCATCGTTGTCGCCATGCGAATATCCTCAAAATCCTGCAACAAAAACAGCGACAGATCCAACGGATTAACGATATCATTGATAAAATAACCATCGGCTTTGCCCCAGACCACCTGTTGCTTACCAATCCTGAAATCCACCCATTTGCTGTAAATATCCAGATAGGCTTCCCGCAGATTCAGGCTTGTATGACTATCAGTGACAACATCGTTTAAAAAATCCAACGAGGCAAAACCGTAAATATTATCCCCCCAGAGTTCCGTATTCAGGCGCATGCGGTTGCGCAGCAGCATGGCGTCATTGGGATCAACCAGACGAAAGGCATTGTGATTACGGAGAAAACCATGCAGTTCCAAGTCGGCAAAACCAATTTCAAAAAGGCATAATATGACTGCCGCGAGAACAAAATTTTTCTTGCCAACCTTCATTGAACTCGCCCTCTTTGTAAGATCGTTTGGGTAAAAATCTGATCATCCATTTTACTATCAAATTTAACTTCATGAACCTCAATCTTGGTCTGATGGGTCTTACTGAAATTATTCATAAACAGGACATGGGGAAGCCAAATACCATCAATTTCACGGATATCCGAAGTAGTTAAAACTTTCTGCAACACGCCGCTTTTATCATAAAATTCGACTTTCATAAACACCCATTTTTCCGGAATAATCCAGGTGATTTTTTTACTGTACAGATCATTCTTATTAACCGGAACCGATTCTACTTTATAACATTCAATCCCATCAATAGTCTCTTTACCCAACAAAGTATGATTATCATCATCAATATTTCTGGCGCCCATGTCATCATAAGTAAAATCAGTACCCATAAAATAGTCATTCTTGCTTTCGCCGGCAATCCGGCGCACCTTTTTCAGTGCTGGAAGGTAGAGCCAGCGATCATCATCTTTGGCAGCGTCCGTATACGTCCAGAGTAGCAGGCCAGTTCCCCGTATATCAGCCGGATAATCAAAAATAATCAGCGTTTTTGTATCGATGCCACCGGCGCCGTCAAAGGATTTTATATAACGGGTGAGCTCCCGTTCCCGGGTTTTGCCTTTATCGTTGATCAAAGTCATTTTTGATTTATTCATTTCGGTTCGAACACTCGCCTGTTCATCGACTTTCTGCATGATGTCGCGTCCGCTGATCTGAGCCAATCCCAGTTGTGCAAAAACCATAATTACAATCGTAAAAGTAATGAAAACTTTAAAATTTTTCATAACTCACTCCTTTTCATGACTTTTTAAAGATGAATTTCGGTTTGATCATCACCAACAACGCCGGCATGATTGTCAAAGCGCCAATCAGACAGGTTGAGATTGAAAATACGATTAAAAATCCGAAAAAGTAGATCGGCAGGAAACCCGAAACCAGAAGCACAGTAAAACCGACAATGACCGACAACGCATTATAGATTATGCCTTTGCCGCTCGTGATCAAGGTTCGGATTACCGCCTCCTGTGCCGGGCGTCCCGCCTGAACTTCATAACGAAAGCGATATAAAAAGTGAATCGTATAATCGACTCCCACACCAATCATGATACTGGACAACATCGCCGTAGCAACGTTCAGCTCAATTCCCGAATAGCCCATCAATCCGAATACGGTGATAATTGCCACCGATAATGGCACAATGGATAACAATCCAGCTACCACCGATCGAAATAAAACCATACACACCAAACTGACCAGTACAATCGACAGGATTAAACTGTACATTTGTCCCCGCACAACCAGATCCACCAGTTCGCCGATCACCGCTACAAAACCGGTTACGGCCGGAAAGGTAGCCTCGCCAAATTCAGTTTTTACGTACTGTCGGGTATCTTTCAGAAGTCTGTTGAGTGAGACGGAGCTGGTCTCGTTTACCCGCGCCAAAATCTGAGCCTGACGGTAATCATAATCAACAACCTGGCTCAAATCATCTTCATCCCCGGAAATGGAAAACAGCAGCAGGTACTGTGCCACGGCTTCGCGGGTATCGGGCAAAACATAATACTGACTGCTGTCCCCGTTAAAAGCTTTGTTCATTTTTTTGATATAATCCACAATCGAAATCGTGCGCGTCACGGTTGGTTCCTGTTCTAGATAATCGCACAGCTGTTCCATTTTTCTCAGAACGATCGGGTCTTTAATATCACCTTCTGCTTTAATTGATAATTGAGTCGAACCGCCAAAATATTTATCGATAATATCATTATTCACTCGAATTTCCGACGACTTTCTATAATAATGCATCGGATTAGTATCCACTACGATGCGCGGGATGCCCGAAGCAATCAGTAGGACAAAGATCAGACAAACGCTCAGAAAGCGTATACGGTGTTTGATAAAAAAGGAGCCCCACCGGTTTAAAAAACGGCTCATTCGTTGCGATTTATCATCACTTTTCAGGATCATCGGGACATCCAGCAGTTGCAACGCCGCCGGTACAAAAGTCACACTTAAAAGCAGCGCTAAAGCGACCCCAAAAGACGCTAACAATCCTAACTGGCGCGCCGGTGGCAACACATGGGACTGCAAACTTAAAAACCCGATCACAGTGGTAATCCCAGCCAGAAATACAGGGGTCTGCAGATATTCCACCGTTCGGTGTATGATCATATTCTTTTGCTTATCGGCGCTGGCATGATATTCTTCAAAGTAATGGGAAATGATATGAATACTGTAGTCGTTGGCAATCGCAATCAACATTACCGGTATCAGGATACTGATAAAACTGAATTTCAGCCCCAGCAATGCCATGAGTCCCAGTGTATTAATAATGCTCATTATGACAACCACGAAAGGCAGAAAAGCACCGGTCCAACTTCTGAAGCTGATAATGAGTAAAAAAATCATCAGAGAAATCCCAAAGGGAAACAAAGCCTTCATATCTTTTTGCATCGTTAAGGTTATCGATTTTCGAGTTATGGGCAAGCCGGCCACATTGATCTCTTCAGGACCTGTATATTTTCGCTTCAGATCGTGAAAAATTTTGTAGGCTATCTGATCCGTGTCACTACCGCCGGAGACTGACAATATGGCAATCACTGAAGTCCGCTGAAAATCTTTTGACACGATATTACCGTAAATCAATTCGTCATCCATCACCACCTGGCGCAGCACTGCACGCTCGGCTTCATTCTCAGGAATTTTTTCAATCAAATCACGAACTTCAAATCCTCCCTCGATTCCACTAATTTTAAACATATTGGTAATGGACAGAACCCGATCGACAATCGGCAATCCTTCAATTTCTTCGCTGAGTGCTCGAATTTTCCTTAAGGTCGCCTCGCTGAATATATCATCGGATTTCAGCGACATGATCACCAGTTCCGACCCGCCGAATATCTCTTCCATTTCGTTGATGGAAACAATAATCTCCTGATCTTCAGGTAACATTGATATTATATCGGAATCAATGGTAATTTTTGGGATATTCCATCCCATTAGTAAGGTAAATAGAATACTGAATCCGATAACGATTCTGGGATATTGCATCACAAAATCGATCCAGGTTTTTACATGATCTTGTTTTCCAAAACTCATAAATCACCGATTTAAATTGTGTTAATTCATGGATTATTTCCTGCCCCAGATAAATATCATTCCCGGCGGTGTCAGGACAATTCCCAGTAAGAATGCTTTTAAGAAATTTTTCCGAAAGCGAAACTCTGCCACACCGGCGACTTGCAGGCAAATTACCAGATAAATCACAATAATAATGCTCAGATTATCAAGACAAAAATGCCCAAGCGCTCCCCACCATCCGGCACTGTAAGCCGGCAAGTTGATAAACCATTCATAGAACCAGATCAAACCTTTAACCAGCCCATAGAGCACAATCGCACCCGAAACAGCAAACAGAATTGTGGATATCCGTTTATCCAGTTGCTCACTCATCATTACTCCCGTTTCTATATGTAATAAATGTTGGTTTACTTATCATCAGCAGCGCCGGCATAACTGTCAATGCTCCCATTAAGCACACCATAATGGAGATAACAATCAGAAATCCGAAAAAATAGATCGGTAAGAATCCCGACAACAGAAACACAACAAAGCCTGTCGTCACCGATAAACCGTTGGATAAAATCCCTTTGCCACTGGTCTGTAAAGTAAGCGGAATCGCCGCTTTGAGACTGAGTCCGTTCCGGACTTCCAGCCGGCAACGATACAGAAAATGTATAGTATAATCGATTCCCACACCGATCATGATACTCGAGAGCATAACCGTCGCCATATCCAGTCGAATCCCTATCAATCCCATCAGACCGAATACAATCAACATGGCTCCGGTCAGAGGTAAAACTGATAACATTCCAGCCAGCAGAGACCTAAATATAACCGCAGTAACCAGGCAGACCAGCCCAATTGAAATAATCAGACTCCGAATCTGACCCCTGACAACCAAGTCTGCCAGAACACCGACAAATGCCGTCATGCCCGTAACCGATGGAAACTCAGACACATCAAATGTCTCGTCAATATAATCTAAAATATCGAGATACAGACGATAAGAATCCGCCGAGCCTGCTTCCACGACCCGGGCAATAATCTGGGCTTTTTGGTAATCATAATCGACAAATTGATCGAGATCATCGGCATCACCGGATAAAGTGTACAGAAACAGGAATTGCGCCACCTCTTCCCGGGTATTGGGCAGTCGATAATATTTGCTGCTATCGGCGTGAAATGCCCGGTTCATCAGTTTTAGCTGATCTACGATGGATGTAACCGACGTTACCTGTTTTTTTGTTTTCAAATAGTCAGATAAGTTTTCCATTTTGTGGAGAAATTCCGGCGATTTAATGTCACCTTCAGCTAAAATCGATAATTGTGATGATCCGCCGAATTCTTTATCGATGAAATCATTGCTTTTACGCAATCCGGATTGAGCGTCCCAGAAATAGACCGGGTTTGTATCAACCTCAATCCGGCGAATACCGACAGCGATGATAATAGCAATTATTGTAAAAGCCAGGAGAAAACCTTTATTGTGGCGGGTAAAGTAAGTTCCCCATTGGTACAGAAACCGATTTAGGCGCCCGGGTGACGAGCTGCTCTGTAAATGCAGCGGAAATGGCAACACCATGAGTGCCGCCGGTAAGAATGTCATACTGATGATAAACGCCACCACTATCCCAAAAGAGACCAGAATACCCAATTCATGAACCGGGGGCAGTACATGGGACTGTAAACTAAGAAAACCAATCAAAGTAGTCAGACCCGATAAAAATACCGGCGTTATCATCAATTTCATGGCTGATTTAATAATGTTACACTTATCAGCCGGGTTTTGGCAACTCCGGCATTCAGTAAAATATTGGGATAAAATATGAATACTGTAGCTACTGGTTACAGCAATTAACATCACCGGAATCATCAGGCCGATGAAAGTGAATTTAATACCCAAAATAGCCATAATTCCCAGCGTATCCGCAACGACCAGTATCAGTATAACAAAGGGCAAAAAAGCGCCAATCCAGCTGCGAAAACTAAATACCAGAAATAATATCATTAAGACAATTCCATAAGGAAAAAGGGTCATAACGTCAGCCTGCATCGTTACCGCCACCTCATACCTCGTCAGAGGATAACCCGCCAGATAAATGGTTTCAGGATTTTCATATCGCCGGCGAATGTCCTCAAAGTCCCGGGACAGTTCATCGTCACCATAAGATTCAAAGGTGCCGTTCAATATGGCAATAATCGCCGTATTTTTAAAATCCCGGGAGCTTACAGTGCCATGCAGCAATTCGTTACCGCTAATCCGCTCTTTAATAGCATTGATCTCCGTTTCCGTTACCGGAAATTCATCAACCACTTGACTTACTTCAAAACCAAACTCACTGCCGATAATATCTTCGACATTCGTTAATGACACAACCCTGTCAATATATGGTAAATTTTCAATTTCTGTGGTCATATTTTGTAACTTGATTAATGTACTTTTACTGAAGATATTATCCGCGGAAATCGATACTAAAATCAGCTCGGACCCACCGAATAAGTCGTTCATTTCATCCATAGCTGTTACAATTGCAAAATCCTTAGGCAGCATCTCCTGCACATCCGGTTCGATCCGGAGCTCCCAAATGTGCCAGCCAATCAAAATTGTAATTAAGAACCAAACGGCAATCACGGTACGGGGAAATCTGAGAACCGTATCGATGCAGCGATCCAGCTTCATAACGACCCATGATTCATTGAATTTATATTAAAACTCTGCCCCTCTTCCATGATTCCGTTCATGAAAGTATCGATAAAGGATTTCATCATTTCAGGTATGGAATAGGGATATAGAATAAAAAACTCAGGTTGAAAAACGCTCTGGATGACATTGACAATAATCCCGGTCAGTAAATCAATTTTTATATCCTTCCGGATCAGTCCCAGAATCTGGGCTCTTGCGAAGAGACTTACTAAATCGTTCAGTACAGTGTTGCGAAACTGCTCAATTCGATTCCAGATACGCGGATAATAAAGTTTGATTTCATAAATTGAATTGGAATTCATTACGGACAAATGACTTTGGATAATGTAGATAATTTTAGAGATGTATTTGAGAGGATCATCGGATTCCCTGGGTAACTTTTCCACTTTTGAAAACAGGTCGTCAAAATTGTACATCAATATAGTTTCGACGAATTCCTCTTTGCTGGCAAAATATTTATAGACCGTCTTTTTGCTGATTCTAAGCTCGGCCACCAGATTTTCGATGGTGAAATTGCGAATCCCATTTTTCATAATTTGGGTCCGGGCATGTTCGATCACCGGTCGAAAACTTAAGGGTAAATCTCGATCAGCCATTGGAAACGTTTTTTGTGTCATACGTTTCCAAAGTACTTAATTTTACATCAAAAGAAAAGAAATATTTTACCAGTTTTCTGGAATATTTATGTTGATGCTGTGGATTTTTTTATAAGTTTTACACTTATTGGCAGATTTTTTTCATTAATTAAGCGTTGGACAATTCGTTCATTGTCTTTTGTACGAACAATAATATTGAGTTCTACTGGTTTGTGCCACAGGGTTTGAATTTCTGCCATTGACTTTAGACGCTCTAAAAATGTCTCCTCCAGAATCGATTGGGTGGTCTCTATCAGAAAGCAACGATATTTACTGCCTTTTTCAATTATCAAATCCGGGATACAAGCTTTCCAGTAACGGGGAAAGTCTTCGTACTCGTTGAGGTATTTTGTATAAATCGTATAGTCCCTTTTAGTGTACCTTTTTACCAGGTAATGGAGAAGATTCATTTCACTGTATTTTTGCCGGGTTTGAACCAGAGAGCGCCGCATCACACTGATCACCCTGGCATAAAGTATATTCAGGTCAAAGGGCTTGGTCACATAATCATCGGCACCCGAAACAAGACCGGTTACCTGTGAACTCGGAGCAGACTGCCCCGTCAACATGATTACCGGAATACGATTGGCAATGGGATGCTCTTTAAAACTTTTTAATAAATCCATCCCGCTTTTACCCGGTAAATTGATATCAAGGATAATAACATCAGGCTCGTATTGTATGATTGTTTCAAGTGCTTTCAGTCCATCACTAAGTGTTTTCACTTCCATTTGATGCATAGTAAAAAACGTTTCGATCAACTCCCGAATTGCGCTGTCGTCATCAATTGCCAGAATTTTCCTCAAAATCGCTCTCCGTAAATATTTT
>JAFGXZ010000290.1 GCA_016936335.1 Fidelibacterota bacterium | reverse complement strand
TCTTAAGAGTTTCAATTAACTCTCTAGATAGTTGTTCATCCATTGTCTACCTCCTTATAAAATTATTTTAAATACTGAACATAAAATTTATCTTATACAATTCATTCAAAATTGATTTTATTTGGTCTTCTTCTTTTGAACGGAGCTGACCTTCTTCATCAGCATCTCCACCGGCGTCAGATATTTCTTGTCATTATTGCACTGCTTGCAACAAGGAACAATATTGCCTTTGGTGCTCGTGCCGCCGCGAGCGACCGATACAATGTGGTCCATGGTCAGTTCGTCGCGGGGAAACTGCTTGCCGCAATAGTAACAAATACCTTCATTTAATTTATTTTGCCACCACTGGCTATTGCGCAAGGCTTTGGCTTTAGCCCGTTCCCGGGCGATATGTTTGTCATCTTTGTTTATGGAAATCCAGTCGCTCATACCGGAAAGTTAAGCGTTTTCTGGTTTTATTGGAAGGATTGAATTATCGTCTGATCAACAATACCAACGATAATCGACCGCAGCGGAGCGGCGCTGTCTTCCACAATCTGCCGGGCGGAATTGCCTTCGTCGATAATTAAAACTGTCTCACCGGCACCGGCGCCGACCGAGTCAACCGCGATTAAATAATTTCCAGTTGCACTTCCATCGATTGCCAGGCGATCTACGATCAGCAGGCGTTTATTTTCATAAAATTCATGATTGATGGTCGAGACAATCGACCCGCAAACCCGTCCCAGGATCATTCTGCCCCCTCGTCAATGAGTTTGACATCATCGACAATACCAATGATTGTCGCATCTACCGGAACGAACACCGTTTCCAACGCCATCGCCGCCTCCCGCCCGCCTTCATAATAGATCAGTTCACCGGGTCCTGCCATCCTGGTGGCATCAGCGGCTACAAGTGGCTTTCCAACATCCTCCTGCTTTTTATTCAGCGGCTGAACCAGCAACATCGGTATACCTTCCAGACCTTCATACACGATACAGGGCGTCAACGTCCCGATCACTCTTCCCAACAGCATCAGAGTTCCCCGCCTTCCAGTTTTTTCAGTTCATTTTTTGAAAAATACGAACTTTTATTGAGTTGATTGGCCATATCACAATGCAGGTTTGGAATTAACACTTCGTTAATAATCAATGCAGGATCAGGAAGAACTTTCCGTGAAATTTCCAGCGCTTCGGTTACCTCTTCGATGTTTCCGTTGTAAAGGACAAAGGCTTTACCGCCAAGATCGTCAGCCAGACGAATTTCCACAACGGAAACCCGGGCGCCTTTGACCGCGGCATCGGCCGCCTGGATCGTTGCAGCAACGGAAGATGTTTCAAATACACCTAAGGCGGCATCGATGCACTTCTCCCTTTTTCCGGTTACCGCATTGATAACATATTCATGCACATCCGGTAATAACACTTTGTTAATTACGTTTTCCAGACCTGTGTTCAGCCCTTTTTGAAACGCTTCCCCCACGGACGCGACACTGCCGCCAATGAGAATCAGATATTTACCATCGTGCACTGTTCCGGCTTTCAGAACGGAAATCGGCGCCACTTTCACCATCGCGTCACCAGTCAAAATCCCGGCAGCGACATTCGATAATTCAATTAATGCAAGAGCAGAGTACTTTTTCATCAGACAATCCTAAAATGATCTACCAATACACAACGTCTTTCCCGGGAAAAACTGCGCGGGTTTGTCAACCCTTCGCCCGTCGGGCTGGCGATGGAAAAGGTACAATAACCTTCACCACCAAATCCAAGACCGGAATATGCGGGTCCATTCTTCACAAAAATACTGCAATTCATTTCCCGGGCCATACGGCTGAGATTGTCCAGGTTTTTCGAATGCATGATCGCCGAATGTCCGAACCCGTGTTCGGCTTCTTTGGCAATGTCGATTGCCGAATTCGCATTGGGCATCCGCACCACCGGCAAAACAGGCATCATCTGTTCCGTCCAGACCAGCGGATGATCTTTATCCACCGGCAGAATCGCCAATCGAAGATCATCCCCGACCTGCATGCCGATTTTCGATAATATTTCCCCGGCATTTTTTCCGATAAGGGATTTTTCCATTTTCGCCGGCTTTCCGGGGCCGTTTGTTTCGCTGAATATCACTTTCTCCAGTTGGGAAATTTGATCCGGTTTCAATATTACAGCCTTATTTCGAGAAAAGGCTTCCAGCAGTTTATCGGCTACAGAATCAACGACAAAGACTTCCTTTTCATCGACGCAAATAATATTGTTATCCATGGACGCGCCACGAACAATATCACGGGCAGCCGTTTCAATATCAGCGGTTTCATCCACCACCACCGGCGGATTACCCGGTCCGGCACAGATAGCACGCTTGCCACTGGTCATCGCGGCTTTCACCACCGCGGCGCCACCGGTCACCACCAGTAACCGGACTCCCGGGTGTTGCATCAGTTCCTCGGCACTTGCGACTGTCGGTTCGGCAATCGCTGTGATCAGATTTGGCGGTCCACCGGCTTTGATAATGATTTTATTCAACAGTTGAATATTGTAAATGCTAACGTTTTTCGCCGATGGGTGAACATTGAACACCACCGCATTACCGGCTGCCAGCATTCCAATGCTGTTGCAAATAATCGTCGACGTCGGGTTTGTCACGGGCGTGATTGCCCCGATGACGCCATATGGTGCTAATTCGATAAGGGTCAAACCACGATCACCGGTATAGGCCACCGGTTTTAGCATTTCAGTCCCAGGAGTCTTTTCAGTCACAAGACGGTTTTTCTGAATTTTATCTTCCACCCGACCAAGTCCGGTTTCCGCATGCGCCCGTTTGGCCAGATCTTCCGCATGGGCCAGCATTTCGGACCGGATCACGGCGATCATGACATTCCGCTGCTCCAGGGTCTGTTCCATCAATTTCAGATGGGCTTCACAAGCGGCTTTGACCGCTGAATCGATATCCTGAAAAATGCCGTTTCCCATTGCCGGAGCAGGAGCTACTGCTTTTGTCTCAACCGGTATCGGTTTTCCGTCGATCACCCCGGCAATCCGGGCAGCAATCGATTCGATTTGTTCATTACTCAATGGAGTCACGATCTGTCTCCTTGTGTGAATCGCCTTTAATTTTCAATCTGAAATGGCTTAATCGTCACTGCCTTTTTTATACTTAAACTCACCCTGGATTTCCCAGTTATCGACGATCGCCATCGCGACAGCATCACAGGGTTTCTGGTCCGTCCGGGTTGTCTGGCGGGCGGAACTTCCGGTGGCGTAGAGAACATATTCCCCAACACCAGCATCCACGGCATCCGCCGCAACAACAAATCCACCAGTGGGTTGACCATCCAAATCAACATTCTGCAGAATCAGAAATTTCAAGCCTTCCAGGCGTTGCTCCTT
>JAFGXZ010000289.1 GCA_016936335.1 Fidelibacterota bacterium | reverse complement strand
TATTGTCAAAATCTTCATACGCCAACAAGGTTTCAGGGGAGTCGCTCCCAACTTTATAAAAGAAATCGCCAGTTCCCTGAAATTGTAGATGATGTTTTCCAACGTATTCAAGCCTACCTTTCCCCCTCAAATCTCTACCATTTTTGTCTGTCGCTGAAATCTCGAACGATCCTTCCAGTCCATCATAAGGGAGCAGACCGGTTGACCAGGGCACATCAGCAACAGCAACCAAAATTCCTTTTACAAAGTTTATCTTATAATTCCATTTGCCGGTTTTATCGGGCGATAAATGGGCACGCCATTTTGTTCCCTGAGTTGCACCGGTTTCACCGGCATCACCATCAGCTGCAAAATAAGCTGGTACTTCATATTCAGGGGATCCGGATTCATGGACAAACCGGACAGTCATGCGGTAATCGGTATAAGGATTTGGATTTTTATCCATTTCCGAGGCAAATGGACCGTCTAAGGTCAACGTGATTTTATGCCATTGCTTTAATTCTCCGGAAACAGACACACTCCCGTCTCCATCTTTTCTTTCTCCATCGGGGAGTTCCGATTGTTCGCATCCGGACATTGGCGTAACCTCCCTGTTCATATCGGAATTTTCTCCTTCATTTTGGGCAGACGCCAAATCCCTTGCCCGTGCCAATAAATCTTTCCCTCTTGTCATCGGGGCAAAAATAACTCCTGTCCAGCTTCCGGTGCCAGAACGTTTCTCTTCCCGGCTGCCAACCACTGAAATAATACTTATTGTATCACCTCTTTTTACCTCAATATTTTCCCACAGTTCAAGAAACGAGGCTCCTTCCTCGAATGACCGCTTACTAAGAGGAGTTAAACACCTGCCAACTTCTATACTATTCACCAGCAACCTGAAAGCCGACTGTCCCCTGCATTCTCCTATTCCTGAAAAAACAACATCATACATTCCATTCTCGAACGGAAAGGTTATATCTGCCCGGGCCTGACTAACTTTATCAGCGTCTATGGACAACCAATGGTTTTGTGGAACGAAACCGGTTCCATTTGTGGGAAAATCAATCGCCCTAATTGTTTTGCTATGAGGAATAATATTTGAAAGCCAGTCAAGGTATGTTGTGGTATCGTTTCCCTCTTCTGTAAAAGGGCTCAAGTTTTTCCCATAGACGATATCATCTGTTAATCTGTTTTTTGGCGGATTTTTAACGATTTGGATTGGAGATATAGTGAGTAGGGAACAATAACCTAACGCAGCAAAAAATAAAATTGCAGATGTGGTTAAAAACAAGGAACGTAACATTGGTATTATATGTTTAAATTTAATTATTCTTATTTTGTTTTTGATTCATCTTTTATCAGTCGAAATAAAACTTATTCATCTTTTAATAAATTTCACACATTGCTGATTTGACGGAGTGTCCAATTGGATAACAAATAATCCGGCGCTTAACCTATCCAGTCCGATTGTTTTTGATTCCCTATCGCAATTTTCTGAATAAACTGGTTCTCCCACCATGTTAAATATTGTAATCTTGCCTTCACCTGCTTTTACTCCAGTTCTCAATGTAATAAAGCTGTCTGCAGGATTCGGAAAAACGATTAGTCCGGTTGTTTCATGAAAATCTGGAGATATATTTGTCCCAATGGAAGTAGAAGCAAACACCTCGTTTGACCAATCGTAAATGTTATCGGGATGAACGGCTTTCACCTGATAGTAATAAGTTACATTAACATCCAATTCTCCATCATCATAAGTCGTCACATCAGTACCAATCGTAGCTATCTCTGAATAAATACCACTGTTTTCCTTTTTTCGCCGTATTGTAAAGCCGGTTTCATCGGAAAAATTATCAGACCATGTTAGACGGATCATATTCGAGCCTTCCGGATTAGCATTTAGACCATAAGTAGATATTGAAAATTCAAATGCACCGATATCGGATTTTCCAGCTTGTGGAATCGAAATGCTATCAAGGTCAAGGTACTGTGTTAACTCAAGTGTGGCGCCAGCATTGTATGCCGGACTTGAAGTCGATAGCAAATGGAAATCACTGCCACCGGGATCCACAAACAAGGGATCGGTTTCAATGCTATTTAAATCCTGATTGAAAGTAGTTTTATATTCCGGAAAACTAAAGGGGCTATTACTATTCCCGCCAACACTCCATTCGATTCCGCCTGGCATAAAAAATAAATTATTGTCAAATTTGAACCCGGACCCAAAATCAGGTGGCCGGTCAGCCTGTTGAAAGGAAAAGATTCCCCGGGAACTGGTACGACTATAAAAGATGTTATTTTTCATTTCCAGATTTTTTATTGTACATTGGATACCTGTGAAATGCTGAGCCAGGAAAAATATATTTCCTTCCGAACTTGAATTCCAGATAAATGTATTATTGTACAATTTTACATTCTCCGGTTGTGAATCGCTACCCGGACCGATTGAAATAATTGGTTTGTTATAGGAAGCGCTCCCGATAAACAGTGAATTCTCCAAAGTAAAATCCGGTGAACTAATTTTCACGGATGCACTGGTATTGGCTGTCGGTTCATTCTCTGAGAAATGGCGTCGAACGATCAATCCGGAGGCCGTATGGCCAAAAGTAATTCCACCCTGTTTGTTAAGCCGGCTAATATTGCCTTCCATCAACACATTCGTGCCGGTGGTAATGTCGTACCCTTGTTCGGCACTGTGTTCCGATATATTGTTTCTGATTATAAAATTGCTGCCGGCAATAGTTCCTGCCGGGCCACTGTGAATAACGATTCCATCATTGGCATTGGTTCTGGTCACATAACAATTTTGAACGGTTACATCATG
>JAFGXZ010000288.1 GCA_016936335.1 Fidelibacterota bacterium | reverse complement strand
GTGGCGGTATAAATGATGAACGGGATATGGCGCAGGGCTTCATCTGTCTTGACTTTTCGACACAGCTGAAAGCCGTCCATCACGGGCATCAAAATATCGCTGATGATCAGGTCGATTTTTTTTGCTTGCAGAATTTCCAGAGCCTCTTTTCCATTGGCCGCCGAGCTGACGTGGTGACCTTTGGCAGTTAGCAGACTTTCCAAAAGCTGGCAGTTTTCCTTACGATCATCAACAATCAACGTATTCATGGCGCTCTCCTTCAATCATTCGTCTGTTTGTCTAATCCGAACAAGCAACTGAAAATCACTCGTCCCTGATTTCGTAGCGTTCCGGCAATTGTAGTTTTCGGCAGAGTTCATTGATCTCTTTTTTCATCTCAACCATGCGGTTTTCCCGACCGACCATAATCCGGTTAAAGCGTTCCAGTTCATCTATTTTTTCCAATAAATTCTGTTCCGCCTTTTTGCGATCGGTGATATCGGTGAAAATCACAAAATTCAGCTCACCATTCGACGCCAGCCTGAATTCGATCTGGCGCATTGTCCCGTCTTTACATTTTACGGGGGCTTCCATGGGTTCAATCTCCGAACGGGTCTGAATCGCCTTTTCAACAGCAGCGTTCCAGCTGCTTCGGATCTTGTCTCTCAGTTCCTGATCCGGGTATGCCAGGGACCACCACTGTTCAACGCCGGGCATATCCTCTATTGAATAGCCAAACAAAGCCGTAAACTGCGGACTGACGTACAGTGTTTTCTGCTTACTATCAGAGATGACAATCCCCACCGGCGCCGATTCCGCCAGCAGGCGAAAACGGGCTTCGCTCTGTTGCAGTTTCAATTGCGCTTCTCTGCGCTCCCGGATATCCCGGGTGGCTCCCTGCAGACCTTTCAAGTGGCCGTTTAAGACCAGCGGTTTGGAAACGATCTCAAGCGGAATAAGCTGATGCTCTTTATTGTACATCCGGGTTTCGAAAGTGACATGATCGAAAGTCTTATAGTTCCGGAGCATTTTCAAGGCCAGCCGCCCCATTTTCATAAACTCTGTCCAGTTCGTATGCTCTGATATGCGGGTTCCGATCCATTCCTCCGGCTGAAATCCCGTGATCCTGAAAAGTGCCGGACTCAAATAGGTAAATCTCAGCCGGGTATCCAGTTGCCAGAGGCAATCGATGGAATTATCGGCAATCAGGCGAAATTTTTCCTCACTCTCCCGCAGGGCTCTTTGCGCTTCCCTTTCGGCGGACTGATCGCGGAATACCAGAACAACGCCGATGATTGTTCCTTTTTCATCCCGAAGGGGCGCACCGCTGTCAGCAATCGGAATCTCTGTACCATTGCGGGAAATCAGAAGGGTATGGTTTGCCAAACCGACAATCAAACCCTCTTTTAGTACCCGATCCACCGGACTTTTGACGATTTGACGGGAATTTTCGTTAATAATCCGAAAGACCTTTTCCAGCGGTTTACCAATCGCCCTTTTGGCATTCCAGCCGGTCAGTTGCTCCGCCACGGGATTCAGATATTTTACTTTTCCGTCGTGGTCAGTCGTAATCACAGCATCGCCAATACTCTGAAGCGTGACATGAAACTCCTCCTGCGACTGGTAGAGCGCCCGATATACATTGCGCTGTGAAAAGGTATAGAGAAAGGCGAGACCGGCAATTACAAACAGTACGGTGAGTGAGGTAAACAGAATCGTAAAAAAGGCCTTATTCTTTAATTCGGCGAATAGCTCGCTTTGATCTGTCTTGGCAATCATGAACCAGGGCGTAAATTCGATCGGCCGGATATCCGCCAGCACCTTTACGCCGCGGTAATCCACACCGCGCCAGATGCCCCGGTAACCCAGAACCACCTGAACCGCGGGGACGTCGGTTTCTGTCAATGCAATTCGAAGATTCAACGCCGTATTTTCGCGGTGCCGGAGTTCATTCAGAAACAGTACACTGTCGCCCTCCTGCCGAACAAGAAGAGTTTCGGAGCTTTTACTGAGTCCGGGCCAGAACTGGATCAGGGGAAATAAAAACTTTTCCGCGTTGTTTTTGAAAACGATTACAACACCGGAATGAGCACTGTCGTTGGTAATAGGCAAGATAAAATCGATATTGATTTTATAATGGATTTTACAATTATAAAAATCCGAGACGACCACGGAATCGGTTGCCACCACCCGATGGATATTGCGGATTAATAACGAATCCAGTTCAGTAATTTCTGCACTGCTGGACAGCAGAAGTTCACCATCGGCAGATGTCAATAAAATGCTCTCAAAGTCATGTTCGACACAAATCTCCCGGAGATATCGCAGCAGAGATGCCTGCCTGTCCGGCGACCGTAACGTCAGCCAATCCCGGATCCACTGCTGCAAAAAGATACTGTGCGCGATAATTTCCGTATCGTGGATCTGATCCAGGTACCAATCTGAAATTCGTGTGGCTTTCAGAGAAGCGATGGCATCCAAATCCCTTTCACGTTCCTGCTGAATCATCTTTTTTTCATGACGATAATAGAGGTATCCGGTAGACCCGACCATGACAGCCAGAACGATAATCAAGCTGACAATATTGGATTTTTTTGCAAAATAGGAATGGAATTTAGACATCATAAATTGTCCTCGTCAGGGTTAATAATCCGTATCCCCAATATTGTTCTTTGTATTTGCATACTCCGGATAGAGTTTTTGCATACAGTCTGGGCAAACCCCGTGACTGAATCGGGCTTGCGGGTTATTAACCAGGTAATGCTCAACCGGATGCCAGTGCCCTTCTTTATCGCGGATACTTTTACAGTTGGCACAGATCGGCACCAGCCCCCGCAGCGTCTGCAACTCCAGCAAGTAATCACTCAGGTTTTTATTTTTATCGCCCAGAACCTGGTTCATGTAAAGCAGTTCCAGCTCCGATTGGACCAAGTCCCGAAATTTCATCATCAACTCAATAACTGTATCTGAATAGGTGTTCTCCTTACTGTCCAACACGCAGAGTGTGCCGAAGGGTTTTTGATCCGGCAGCATGATCGGAAAGCCCAGGTAGGAGATCATATTCAGTTTGATATCGGGATTATTTTTCCACTCGATATCGCTTAAGGCATTGGGAACCAGTAATCGTTCCCGGGTTTTTATCACCCGCTCGCAATAGAGCCCGGAGTTTTCGAAGTGTTCTTTGTCGCCGGGGTGATAGGGATTTTCAGGGCTTTTACTGGCGACAAACACCTCAATATTATCATCCACAAGCCGCATGATCAGGGCAGCCGGAATGTCGATGATTTTTGCTAAAATATCCACAACCCGCTGCCAGTTCTCCAAAGTAGTTTCCGGTACGAAAAATTGAATATCATTACGTATCATGACGGTCTTTCCTTTTTTTTTCAATTATACAGTTTTTCAGATTCAAATCCAATGCTTAAGTCCACGATCCATTATAGAGACCATTGGAGCTGGATTTGCTGTGATATGAAACACAATTATCCCGGGCTCTCAGCAAATGTCATGTTTTCAACAAACCGATCCATGAATTCCGGGTCGGTTCCCAGAGAAACATGCGAAATCTTATCCTTAATCCCCTGATACATCTCATTATTAATTATCATCTGCTTGGTACCGGCCAGGGATGTATTGCCCGCCTGGATAATGTCTTTAAACTCACTACTGATCAGACCGATTCGACGGGCGCTTTCAATATTGATATAATTCCCGAATGCCCCGGCGATATGGATTTTATTGATGTCAGATATCGATGCGGAAAAACGCTGAATTAAAATATCAAGACCGGCAGCAATTGCCGCTTTGGCCAATTGTAATTCACGAATATCTTGTTGTATCAGAAAAACTGCATCCCGAATTTTCATTCTTCCGGTTCCATTCAATATTTTGCCACTCGGTTCAATCTGACCTGTGTCCAGCGCGCAGGCAACCGCATCGACGAGTCCGCTACCGCAGATTCCCAATGCTCTCCCGCTACCAATTACATGGGCATCAAACTGTCCATCTTTTACAACAACCTTGGAAATAGCACCGCTGGCGGCGCGCATCCCCATGGAAATTTTCGCCCCTTCAAATGCCGGGCCGGCGGCCGTGGAAGCAATTAGGATTTGATTGCTATTTCCAATAACAATCTCACCATTTGTACCCAGATCGATCAAAGCCGTAAGTTCTTCTTCCTGATACAATCCTGTTGCGATAATTCCAGCCAGGATATCACTGCCGACAAAACCACCCAGACAGGGTAAAAACCGAACACTCGGATTACCGGGGAGATTCCATCCGATTTCCGAAGATTGCCAGGTATATTCTCCATCGTTGTCAGTCTCAAAAGGTACTCTTGATAACGGGATTACATCTACTCCGCAAAACAGATGATGCATTGCCGTATTGCCCGCAATAACAACTTGGGTAATCATAATATCTTCACGATCCAATCCGTAGACCAACTCCATGATCAGCTCAGAAATTATATTACTAATAAACCGGCGTAATTTTTTCGCACCTTCATCTGTCAATGCATATTGTATCCGGCTCATCACATCGGCGCCATATTGAGCCTGTGGATTTAGTGCCGTTTGTGTCCCGGCAATTGTACCGGTACTGAGATCAATCAATTGGGCCACCAATGTTGTCGTCCCTAAATCCACTGCTACAGCATAACCCTTTTGGCCATGAATCCCGATTTTCTGATCGTCAGAGAGAATTCGCATTTCCCACTGAACCAACTCCAGTGTAACTGGTTCGGTCACCCGGCATTGGCAGGCCAGGCGCCAGCCTTCAGCGAGTTCTTCATCGGTAAAATACTGGCGTTGGATATCGTTGATAACAAGATTACCCTTAATTAATCGGACCTTGCATTTCCCACAAATCCCATCGCCGCCGCAGGGAAACTCAATTCCATATTTGAACAGAATGTCCTGCAAAGATCCGCCGGGTTCCAGCTTTACGGTTTTTCCAAGCGGCTCAAGTCTTACAATGATTTTTTTCATAATGACTGTAAAAAAGTTAATCGAATTTGATACAAAAACAAGCCATCGGTTTTTCATTGGGAAAAAAGATATTAAATTAGACTGGTCAAAGAATTGATACCACTATGAAAGGATACATACAGGTATATACCGGAGACGGAAAAGGTAAGACCACAGCAGCGCTGGGTTTAGCCCTGCGGGCAGTGGGTGCAGGATTACGTGTTTTTATCGGCCAGTTTGCCAAAGGAATGGAATACAGCGAAATCAAAACCATTCGGGAACGTCTGCCAGAAATCACGATCCGTCAGTACGGCCGGGACTGTTTCATTGTCAAGCAGCCCACAGAAGAAGATATCAAACTGGCCCGGCAAGGTTTGGATGAGATCAAAGAAATCGTTCAATCCGGAAAATACGATGTTGTCATTCTGGATGAAGCCAACATTGCCGTTCATTTCGGACTGTTTTCAATTGACGACCTTTTAAACGTCCTGGATTTGAAACCGAAAAATCTGGAAATAATCGTTACTGGCCGCAAAGCCCATCCGGAGCTGGTAAAAGCCGCCGATCTGGTTACCGAAATGCTGGAAATCAAACACTATTACCAGAATGGTGTAAGCGCACGTAAAGGAATCGAATCATGAACAAAATTGCCTTTCAGGGCACTCACTATGCCTTCAGTGAAATCGCCGCCCGGAAATATTTCGGCGATAATATTGAAACGCACCCGTGCCGTCAGTTCACCGATGTTTTCAAATCTGTTGAAAATAAAAATAGCCACTATGGCATTATTCCGGTGGAAAACTCCACCACCGGCAGCGTTTATCAGAATTTGGATCTGATGCTTGATTCATCGGTCACAGTCGTTGGAGAGGTCCAGTTGCGCATCGAACAGCACCTGATCGCCAACCCCGATGTCAAACTGGAAGATATTACCGTCGTCTACTCTCATCCCCAGGCGTTACAACAGTGTGGAAATTTTCTGGCATCTTTCCCAGATATAGAAACAATCGCCAGCTATGATACGGCCGGAAGTGTGACACATATTCGAAATGAAAAAATGCTGCACGCCGCCGCGATCGCCAGTCGCCAGGCTGCCGAGGACAATAAAATGCAAATTCTCAAAGAAGAAATTGAGGATAATCCCCAAAATTACACCCGTTTTCATATTATTGCTTCGACAACCCAAATGCCAGAGGGTGCCAATAAAACATCCATTATTTTTTCCATGAAAAACATCCCCGGCGCTCTCTTTAAAAGCCTGAGTGTGTTCGCTCTGCGGGACATCGATTTACTGAAGATTGAGTCCCGCCCCATGCGCGGTAAACGCTGGAAATATTTATTCTATCTTGATTTTGCCGGCACAATGAATGAGGAGCGCTGTCAAAATGCCATCCGGCATCTGGAAGAGATTACATCATTTCTGAAAGTTATTGGTTCGTATAAAGCTGCAGAAGATTAATAAAATCTGAATCAAAGCATTTTATTTCTACTCTGATGAGGATATCCGCAGCACTTTCGCGCCTCTATTGCCACCCCGCTTTAGTTCATAAAGTGCCTTATTGGCTGCGCCCAGTGAATATTCCGTAACAGCGGGTTTAATGGGAATTTCCGCCGCCAGATCAAGAAATTCTATTATGTCACGGCGGGATACATTGGCGACACTCTTGATTTCTTTTTCCATCCAGAGATGATTTGAATAATCCAATTTTAACAGACTGTCTTTATCAATTTCCTCTTTTCGGATGGCATTAATGACCAAACGTCCGCCGGGCCGCAGATTCTTTAAGGCTTCGACAATCGGTTTCCAGGCTGGGGTCGTATCAATAATCGCATGGCACAATTCCGGTGGTACATCGCTTGTATCACCGGCCCAGGCCGCGCCCGTTTCCCGGGCAAAACGGCGTTCGGTTTCACTCCGGGCAAAGACATATACTTTGGAGTATGGATATTTATACCGGACAATTTTCAGAACAAGGTGCGCCGATGCGCCGAAACCGGTGAGCCCCAAACGCTGACCATCTTTGAGATTACAAAGCCGTAATGAACGGTAACCGATCGCCCCGGCACATAATAGCGGCGCTGCTTCAAGATCACTGAAAATCTCCGGTATTCGAAAAACCGACTTTTCCGGAACAACCATATACTCCGCATAACCGCCATCAACATCCCGCCCGGTGGCCTTAAAGTCAGCACAGAGATTTTCATTATCCGACAGACAGTATTCACATGTACCGCAAGACGAAAACAACCAGGCAACACCTACGCGCTCACCAATAGAAAATCCCTGAACGCCAATTCCAATTTCGGCAACTGTCCCAACTACCTGGTGACCGGGAACCACCGGATATTGCGGCGGTGGTGTCCGTCCTTCGATTTCATCCAATTCGGTATGACAAACCGCACAGGTCTGAATTTTTATTAGCAGTTCATCTTCCTTTGGTACGGGCACTGGCAATCCGGCCGCATTGAGGGGGTGTAAATCCACGGCAACATTGGTCTTTTTTGTCAGCTGCATTGCTTTCATTGGATAGTCCGGTTTAATTCATAAAAGAATAGTGAAATTTTCAAGTAATATCAAGAATGAATAATCCACTTTTATTTTAAACCCAATGTCTGTCTGTTCGTCAATAATTCAATCGCCTCGCAAATCCGTCTGTCTCTGGTGGCAGCTTGTTTCGCCATTTGGATCCAATGCAGGTAACGCATTTGCCGGGAAGGAGTTAATTGTTCAAAAAAGGATTTCGCTTTTTGATTACGATTCAGGGCATTCTGAAATTCCGGGTCCATTTTTGCTTTGATTTCAGGTATGTCTGTTTTGTCCCAGGCTCCCGATTTTTTTGCAATGTCAACCATCTTCCGGCCTGCGTCGGTCATTAATCCGGTCTTTTCCAATTTTATAACTCGTTTTTTATTCAGTTCAGACCATACACTATTAGGACGCCGGGGAGTTACTTTACGGGCATAGCGCTCTTCATCCAGCCTTTTAATGATGCTGTCGATCCAACCAAAGCAGAGCGCTTCTTCGACGAAATCATTATAATCGAGGCTTGGTTTACCGCAACGTTTTTTAAAGAACACAAACCATACACCCGCTGATCCGGTATGGTTTTTTTGCAACCATTTGTGCCATTCAGAACGAGTGAAATAAAATATCTGTTCCACAATTTTCTCTAAATTGTTTACTTAATGTACATGACCGTGGTCCAGTTCTTCAGAACTGGCTTTGCGAATTTCAACAATTTCGGTTTCAAAATTAAGCACTTTACCGGCCAACGGGTGATTCATATCGATTACCACATCCGAATCGGTAAAGGATTTTATCAGTACTTCAAATTGCTGACCATGTTCATTGCGACCTGTGAGTGACATGCCTTCTTTTAAATCAAGGTTCGGGGGTAATTGGTCACGACTAACCGTTTGCGTAAGTTGTTCGTTGAACAGGCCGTATCCCTCTTCGGGCTGCACGGTTACCGATTTTTTATCACCGGTTTTCAACGATAAAAGTTCCTTTTCCAAACCCGGAATGATCATTCCGTGTCCGTAAATGAACTGCAACGGTTCCCGACCCTCGGATGAATCAATAACGTCACCGGATTCAAGAGTCAATGTATAGTGCATGGATACAACCATGTCCCTGGCGATCTGCATAGCGTTTCTCCTTTGGTTTCGCTAAACATGATCAGAACCAAAGGAAACTACCTCGCCGGAAATCACCATATTCAGCAATATGCATTAATTTTCCAAACAACGGCGAAATATAGGCTTTATTCCCCTTTAATCAAATGCTTAATGAGGTGAGAAATTGATTTGATTGCTGCTAAAACAGCTCTGCGCATTTATTTTGAAAAACGATGCGGTTGTCCAGCAGTTCTAAATTCCTATGCAGTTCTTCAATCGCACAATATTTGAAAAAATAATCGGCGTAATGCGCTTTGAAATCCCCAAGTTTTGCCAAGTGGAGAATTGGCTTTTTAACAGGATTCAGCGATTCAAACACATTGCGAATATCATCATCTGTCAAGCCGACTAAATGCAGTGTGTCATAGTCCATTTCATTAATGCGCTTAAATTGCTCCGTAGTGTTGACTTCAATTTCGATTTTTAGCGTTTTTCGCGTATCACCAATTTCCTGGTTGAGTTGGCTCAGGCATTTGTCGATACTGCCAGCGTAGCGAATATGTTCTTGAGTAACATAGATTGAATCTGTCAGTCCGTGCCGTTTCCAGATACCGCCGCCTGTTTCGAATGCCAGTTCATCAAAAACATCAAAGATTGGATTTTCAGAAATGCCTTGAACTAATCCTTTACCGTTGGCTTTTAATAACTTTGATGCCGTTGCAGCTGCAGTCGACATTCCCGACATACGTCCAATAATCCAGTGGATCAGGCGCCGGTTTTTTAAAATATCGGCGCCATTACCATTAAACTCAAACAGAACATCACCGGTTTTAACCGAATCGCCGCTGCAGACTTTCCATTCAACGGCGAGTTGCCTGCCACTCTCTTCAAAGAGAATTTCCAACGCTTCACGACCTGAAAATAGTCCGTCAAACAATGCAATGGCCGAACCCTCTGAATGCAGAGCATAGGGCGAAATCGTTTCGGTAGTCAAATCGCCGGGGCCCAGCTCGATGCTCTGCATCCAGTTCAAGAGAGTTCTGATTTGTAAAATATCCAAAATTAGCCCTGGTCTTTTTCTGGTCCGTCAGGCATACATCCCATACGAGTACCTTCACCACACCCACCGCGGGAATGTTTGCCCATTTTGGGTTCGCGGTGACATTTTCGCCAGATCGCTTTCTGTTCATCTGTCAGGATGCTGGCAACTTCCATCCGATGTTTGACCTGTTTTTCAAATTGTTTGGCTTTAAGGTCGTTGACCTTCTTAATGGCTGCATCCAGTTTCTTGGATGTATCACCGGCGCGTATCAATTCTCCCAGTTCAATATCGGCTAATTTAATATCCGCCTGCAGCGGAATCATCTCTTTTTGATGAGCAACACGCATGTCATCCATCTTTTTCTGCTGTTCTTCGGTCAGATTGAGCATTTTGCACATTTCCATGCGCTCACTGGCCATTTTTCTTCCTTGCGCCATTTTTCCGGGACCGGCCAGCACCAGTGCCGGGATTGCCAATAAAATGATCGCGGTTGTTAACTTTTTCATGGTTCTTTCCTTTCTCTTGTTCTGTGACCCGTTTGAGGATCATTGGGTTTGCATAACGATCGCATCAACCGGTTCCGGAACCGGTTGTCGAACACAATAAACTTCAGCTGTTGATCTTCCCGTAGCACATCCCCAATATTGATAATAAAAGCCTCTTTTTGGTTTGATATTTCTTTTTCAAGGTCCGCCAGTCGTTTGGCATAATTTTTCACATCTTTTTCGCTTGTTTTAACATTGTCATCTCTCAGTAATTCGTAAATACTTTTCATGATCTCGCGCTGCATATTCTGATTCTCATGAATACTATTTTCAAATTCCTTCAGGCGCGGAAAGAATTGGGCTGACTGTTCGGCACTGAGTTCCAGGTATTCCGTCATTTTCCAGATCCGCAATGCTTCCATCTGTTCGCGCCGGCCCGGATCCATGGGTTCCATGAAATTGTCCTGAGCCATTACAACTGTTCCCAGAAGTAAGAGTCCTATCAACACAATTTTTATCCGTCTATTCATAAAACCTCCTATTTAT
>JAFGXZ010000287.1 GCA_016936335.1 Fidelibacterota bacterium | reverse complement strand
TTCGGCGAAAGGTAGGAGCTTAATTTTATCTGACCATTATAATCGGTATAAGACCGTCTTGGACCAATCGGGAACGCAAATTGTGTGTTTTCATATTTGCCGGCGGCTAAAAATGTGGATTTTCCGATTGTATTACCGATGAATGGCAGTCCTTTGCCCGGTACCGGACCGGTCAGAGTTCCTTCTATATATACGTCTGGTCTTTGTGCAAATTCGTACTGAGGATGCTGAACAAGCCAGATCGCCCGTTTTTGCTCGGGAGTAAGCCTTGCATTCGCAGGTAATCCAATGACCTGATAATTTTTACGGCCTTCGCGCGAATTATTCCAGCCTTTAAATCCTTTTAGTTCGGAGGGAAATCCAGTAGGCAGTAATTCATCATCCGGAACACCTTCCCAGCAGTAAACATGGTACAGACTATCCGAAGGATCAAAATAGGTGAAATTTGTATCTGCATATACTTTTGCCATCCATGAATCATTACCCCAGGGATTACTGCCAAAGAATTTATAATCACTTTTTGATGTCATATCTACTTTAAGTGATAAATTGTATTTATCCCGCCGACCTTCCTTGGTCACAACATTGACTAAACCGGATTTAAAACCGCCATACTTGGCCTCAAATCCCCCCGTCAGTACCTGCAGTTCCTCAATGGATGTCGAGTTGAGAGATAAATAGGAGTTTCCGGAACGAGGATCTCTGGCGGATATCCCGTCAATTCGGACATCGGTTTCACGAACACTCCCCCCCCGAATACTCAGTCCGTTTCCGTCATTGTCTGTCACCAAATCAACGCCCTTGACCTTATTGACAAATTCATCCATTCGTAAGATTGGCGCTTCAGTTATCCGCTCCGTTAAAATGGTTTCTTGAGTGCCGGACACGTCAGCTTTGATTACTTCCCGATGGGCCGTAACTTCAACAGTCCCCAATTCCAGTACCGTCGATTCAAGTGAAAAATCAAGCCTGATCGTCCGGTCAGAATTGACACGCACCTGTTCAATAAGCATCGGTTTATAACCGATCATCATCGCTTTGACACTGTAGGTTCCCGGTCGAACATCCAGGATGAAATAATATCCATCCTTGTCACTGGCGGCGCCCTGTTTGACTGATAATTCGAAGACCTGATTGTTTTCCCAGTAGCTTTCCACAATAATATTCGCGCCAATAATTGGCGCTCCGGTTTCCTGATCACTAATCCTTCCGGCAATTTTTCCGCCTAAAGCAAATAGAGAACTTGCCTGAAATAATAAAAGCACGAAAAAAACTAATTTACTTACTGAGTTCACTTTCCTCCTCCTTCCCCTAAAAAAATCTTTAACTCTTGCAGCTCTTGAACAACCAAAATCAACCCTCCCATTTCAGGCGGATTCCCGTACGATCAGCTGTAAATCTAAAAACTTCTGAATGGGCGGTTTACAGCTGTGCTCAATCAATGCAATGAGACTTTCCGCCGCTAACTTCCCAATCATTAACAATGGCTGTTTAATCGTCGTTAATGCCGGACGGACGTATCTGGCTATATCAATATTATTAAATCCAATCACGGCGATATCATCGGGAACTGCAATTTCACGTTCGCTGAGACGCTCCATCACGGCGATTGCCATATAATCATCAGCACAAAAAATAGCATCCGGGACAATCTGTCCATCAAGTAAGTTGTCTACAACGCGATATGCCTGCCCGGCATCAAAATTAGCATCAATAATCCAATTTGGATTTAAAGAAAGCCCTAAATCTTTCATGGCTGTTTCATAACCCCTTAATCGATCAATCCCATTACTCTCTTCCTTGCTACCCGATATAAAAGCAATATTGCGACACCCTTTTTCAAAAAGATAATTCATGGCAATTTTAGCACCGTCGCTATTTTTCGTATCAATAAAGCTGACTCTCTGATCGGAAGTACGGTGATTTATGAGGACAACCGGAAAATCCGAATCAATTAAAGAATGTAAATTTGGATCGTTGATTTTGGGTTTCAGCATGAGAAGCCCGTCCAGCAATTTGCTTCGGGCAATATCAAGATAGAGATTACTGGATTTTTCATGTTCCTCAACCGGGTAAATCATCAAACGGTAATCCTGCTGTTTGACAACCGTCATGACACCGCTCAGTATCTGGGCAATATAATTATCCAAAAACACCTGTTTGGCTTTAGGGATAATAACCCCAATTGTCATCGTCCGCTGGCTGGATAAAATCCTGGCAATTAAGTTGGGTCGATAATCCAGTTGTTCGACCGCATTCAGGATTTTCATTCTGGTGGATTCGGCGACAATGCCTTTTCCGCTAACGACCCTGGAAACGGTCATTGCCGATACGCCGGTTTGATCCGCAATATCATTTAGAGTTATCTTTTTAATTTTATCGTTGCAGCCATTTTTAAAATTTTCCATAACCAGGATTCCAGGTTTTCAGAAATTCAATAGTTGGCAATAACTTTTAAAAGACATTTGAATTCTCGCTTTTCCTTTTGTATATTCCCTTATGTTATCGATAACATAAAGAGAAGGAATTTAAATTGCAAGTATTTCGTGAATTCTGGAATCATTTCGCTTTTTCTTTCCTTCTTTATTTTTTTTAAGCAATTTATCGGTATGTTTAGGGAGTATCTATGGCAGTCATTGCAATTGATTTAGGAGGCACAAAATCCTCGGCAGCACTGGTTTCACCCGACGGGTCGGTTCTGATCCGTCAAAAAATGGACATCACACGGAAAAGCGGCGGACTGGTCAGCGAAATCATGCAAAAGCAAATTCAGAAATTATTCACTTTGGCACAAAAAACAGATCAAAAAGTCAGTGCCATTGGTGTTTCCGTCCCCGGTATTTACTATTCACAAACCGGTCATGTCTGGGCACCAAACATCCCCGGATGGAAGGATTATCCACTCCAGCAGGAATTGCAAAACACTATTCCGGAAATCCCGGTTAAAATTGACAGCGACCGTGCCGCCTATATTCTTGGAGAGACCTGGCTGGGGGCCGCTCGAGGCTGTCAGAATGCTATATTCATCGCTGTAGGCACTGGAATTGGAGCGGGCATTATGGTAGATGGAAAAATCTTAAGGGGCCATGGTGACATTGCGGGTGCTACCGGCTGGATGTCACTGACACCGACATTTCGATCAGAATATACTCGCTTTGGCTGCTTTGAATATCATGCCTCGGGAGACGGATTGGCCCGGGTTGCCCGGGATTTGGTCAATGAGGACCATGATTACTATGGTCTTTTACGAAATCCTCTGCCGGAACATATTTCATCCTATGACGTATTTGAAGCCTTTAATGCAGGTGACTCACTCGCCCAGGAGGTCATCAATCAGGCCATTCAATTCTGGGGAATGGCAACGGCAAATTATATCAGTCTGTTCAATCCCGAGATAATTATCTTTGGGGGAGGTGTGTTTGGACCAGCCATTCAATTTATCCCCTTAATCATAAAGGAAGCGAAACGCTGGGCACAACCAATTGCTTTTAATCAGGTTCGAATCGAAGGTTCTAAAATCGGCGGCGAAGCAGGATTATACGGTGCTGCCAAAATTGCCTTGTCCGCATTACCAGAGGAATTGTGATGAACAATAAACAACGTGTATTTTGGGCGGCCTGTACCGGGATGATGCTGTTTGGAATCGTAATGATTTCACTGGGAACCATAAACACATTTCTGGCAAACAAACTCGCTCTGGATGGACTTACAATTGCATCTCTGGCGGCACTTTTACCATTTGGTATTCTGACCGGTTCGCTCGTCTTCGGTCCGGTTGTCGATCGTTATGGATATAAAATTGTCCTCATCAGCTGCGCATTATTGATCCTGATCGCGATTGAAGGAATTGCCTTCGCCTCAAATTTCTTTTTTATCCAACTGTCTTTTTTCATGATTGGTTTCGGTGGTGGCGCCATCAACGGCAGTACCAATGCTCTTGTAGCAGATATCAGCGCCGAGAACAAGGGCGCCCGGCTCAGTCTGTTGGGGGTTTTTTACGGTATCGGAGCTCTGGGAATGCCGATGATTTTAGGACTCATGTCCAGATATTTCAGCTATAACAGCGTCGTCAAGGTCATTGGAGGTTTTGTCCTGCTCCCGGCAATTTACTTTTCTGTTATCAGGTTCCCCGAGCCCAAGCACAAACAGGGATTTCCGCTCAAAGAAAGCATTAATCTGTTGAGAGAAAAAACACTGATTTTGATTGGCTTTGTACTCTTCTTTGAAAGCGGAATTGAAGGTATTGTCAATAATTGGACAACAACGTATCTACAAAAAAGCATTCAAGCCGAACCTAAAAATGCACTTTTTGCACTTTCCAGTCTGGTCATCGCCCTGTCGTTGACCCGTTTAGCGTTGGGTGATTTACTCAAGCGAATACGTCCTTATCTCGTTCTGTTCGGATGCCTGTTTTTCATTGCAATAGGGTCAATCGTGATGATGGTCAGTGCCACCTATATCCCCAGTGTTTTTGGACTGATTTTCATGGGCATCGGGTTTGCTGCAGGATTCCCTGTTATGCTGGGATATGTCAGTGATCTTTATCCTGATTTTTCAGGAACAGCGTTCAGTATCGTTTTTGTAATCGCCTTGTTGGGGAATACAATTATTAATTATTTGGTCGGGATTATTGCCCATAATTTTGGAATACATCATTACCTGACGGTTATTTTAATCAGTGTAATCGCAATGTTTATTCTTTTATCTATTGTTCTTAAACAAATCAAAGAAACTATAAAAATATAACGTAGGAGTTACGATGTCACTGGCAAAAGAATGGTTAAACAACACCCGAAAAGTAATGGATACAATTGAAACGACTCAAATGGAAAATATCCGTAAAGCGGCTGAAGTCATGGCCGATTCAATCGCCGCTGGCCGCTGGGTACATACTTTTGGGTGTGGGCACGCAACCATACCTATCGAAGAGATGTACCCACGGATTGGCGGATTTGTCGGATTTCATCCGATGATTGAACTTCCACTGACTTTTTTCACCAACATCGTCGGCGGTATGAATGTGCACGAATTTGTATTTCTGGAACGGGTTGAGGGCTATGGTCAGGAAATTATGAAAGGTTATACTTTTGATCCACGGGATACGATGTGGATATTTTCTCATTCCGGTATTAACAATGTCAATATCGATGTCGCTCTGGAATCCAAGAAGCGGGGCATGAAAGTCATCGCTTATGGTTCTGCCGCCGCGGCTAAAGGTAAGAAAACCCGGCATTCCTGTGGTAAAACTATTTTTGATATTGCCGACCTGGTTGTGGACAGTTGCGCTCCTCTACAGGATGCATCGGTAGATCTGAAAAATCACCGTGATAAAATCGGCCCGGTTTCCACAATGGCCTTAATTACGACGGTCTGGATGACAATTACCACAGTTGCCGAAATTTTGGTCGAACGTGGCGAAAAACTCTACATTCATCCGTCTCATAACGTACCCGGTGACACGACAGCCCGCGAACGATTAACGGAGGCACTGGATATGTATAAAAAACGAATTGCAGGTGTATAGATTAAATCGAAATCCTGAAAAATTGGGCCAGCCGGCCTTTTTGCTTTAATAAACAGCTTCTCCGCTCACTATAGTCAAATCGACATTGAAATCGGAATTCATCACCACGAGATCAGCGTCTTTTCCTGCCTGGATATATCCCTTGCGGTCATCTAATCCCAGCAGCCGGGCCGGGTTAAGGCTGATACTATCGACAGCCTCCTCAAGATTGCAGTTTGTGAACTTCTGAAAGCGGGCTCCGATTTCATTTAATGCCAAGGCCGTGCCGATCAATGTGCCGTCTTCATACCTGGCAGCTCCGTTTTTGGAAAAGTAATCCCGGTTGTTGTACCGATACTTACCTTCGGGAAGCCCAATCGCCTGGATGCCATCGGTAATGCAAACACAGCGATCAATCCCGATGACATGATTCAAATACCGGACAATCCCCGGATGAAGATGAACGCCATCGCTGATAATCTGAACGGAAACCGTTTCAGATTCCAGAATTGCCAGCAGCGGTCCCGGTTCACGATGATGTAGCGGCGGCATGGCATTGAAAATGTGAGTCACATGTTCGATACCGTTATTAAAAGCCTCCTTTGCTTGCTGGTAATTCGCAGCTGAGTGTCCGAAGGATGGGATACATCCGAATTGAATCAGTTGATCAATTATATATCCACTACCTTCCAGTTCCGGGGCGATTGTCATCATTTTCAGACTATTACCGGTAAGATCAAGAATCTTCCCCAATCGTTCCTTCGTTGGCGGATAAATGGCCGATCGGGCTATCCCGCCTCTTTTTTCAGGATTGATAAACGGTCCCTCCAAATGCAATCCAAGTATCCGGGCGCCTCCCAAATCGTCCTTCCAATGATTAGCCAGAATTTTAAGATGATTATTCTCCTGAACCGGATCCATGACCGTTGTCGCCAGAAAACCGGTGACTCCAAACCGCGCCAGGGTTTTTGACATCGTTTTCAACGAATCCACCAAGGCATCCAGCACATCACAGCCACCAGCGCCCTGGATGTGAACATCGATAAATCCCGGAGCGACGATTTTCCCGGCAACATCAATGCATTCGGATGAGTTATCTTCCGGTTCGGAACCAATCGACCGAATTCGCCCGTTTTCGATGACTATGTGAACCAGTGCTTCATTTAAGTGATTGTACAACCGGCAATTTTTCAGTATCAGGGTTCTATTAGCAGCCATAGTGTTTTTTACTTTCCAATGAGTTGATCAATCCGAATAAAATTATACCCCCGGTTACTTAATTCGACGATCAAAGGTTTCAGTTTCAGATAAAACTTGTCTGTTCGATCCGGATGACTGCCAATATGAATCAGCAGGATAAAACCGTTCAGTCCGTTTTCATGTTTGTTTTCATAGTCCAAAATACTGCGATAAATCTTCTCCGAATCGCGGTAGTTCGACATATCCGGCGTGGTATAATCGGCGTGAGACAGCGTGCCCGGTGTTATATTGAATAAAACCAATCCGGTTTCATCGGCCCATTGCACAATTGTCTCGTTGTACCACTCATAAGGCGGAATGAAAAATGGTGCGTCGTTTTGATGAATTCCAAACCGTTCCATTTCGGAATAATTCGCCAGCATATCCCGGATAAATTTATTTTTCGTCACCAGCAGAGAGTCACGTTTTTCCCAGCTGCAATAGAGTAAGTGCTGATCGGAGTGTGGTCCGAGATAATGACCATCATGAATTAAATTATCGATCAATGTCTTATTGTGCTCATCCCGATAAAAATCGCCGGTAAAGAAAAATCCTGCGGGAATATTCTCCTGCTTCAAAACCTTTTGAATATGCTGGCCGCCATCACTGAAGTCACCACCCGTAAACACCAGCGCAATCTCTTTCCGGGTCGAGTCGCCCCGGATAATTGCATCCCTGTAAAAGGTAAATTTCTGTTTGGTATCCCGACTGAACACTAAAAAAAGGAAGAAAAAAAGGACAGAAAAAACAAATATGAACAAAACTATTTTCTTTTTACTATGATTCACAACGTGCAATTCCCTTTTGACTGCATTAAAATAACAGGTTTTCTATTCAGATGCCATAATCCTGACAACTATTTTCATTAATAATCATCGAAATAATTGTTATTTACATAATACACCCACAAACCCACATAGATCCTCCGGGGTTGTTTGAAAGAGCAACCCCTTTTCTCCACTTTAAATTCTTGAGAAATTTTTAAAATAAATTCGTATATTCGGATGATTAAGTTACGGTTTATCGTTTTTTAGATAGTTTACCATCACAAGGACCATTCCAATGTATGATTTTCTAAAAAAACCACTTTGTTTACATAACACTGTTCAGCATTACAAATGGGGCTCGACCCCACCCGATGCTTATATCCCGCAGCTGTTAGGTATTGACGGAGAAAAAAGTACCAACTATGCCGAATTGTGGATTGGCGCTCATCCCAGCGCCCCGTCCAAAGTCAACATCGAGGATAACCTGGTTTCATTAACCAACTTAATTTACCGGTTTCCAAAGTTTATTCTGGGAAAAAGAGTGGCCGATCAATTCAATAATAAATTGCCATTTTTATTTAAAGTTTTATCAGCAGCGGAAGCCCTGTCTATTCAGACCCACCCAAGCAAAGGTCAGGCGGATTTATTGCACAAAACCGACCGCCACCACTATCCGGATAAAAATCACAAACCAGAAATGGCAATTGCTCTCGATTCATTGACAGCACTGGCAGGATTCGCCACTTATTTCCAATGTCACAAGACCATTTTGCAATATCCTGAAATTTCAAGTTTTTTAGGACAGGATGCTCTTTCAGATCTGTTCCCGCATCGTAAATTATCCCGAAAACAACAATCCGAGCAGTTACGTCAAATCTATCAGACGCTTATTCATTTGACCCAGACTAAACCAGGACTCTATCAACGCAGCGTAAACACCCTGGCAAAACGCCTCCAATCCAAGCAGCATCGCCATTCTCTTAGGGAAAGCCTGTTTTTAGATTCGCTGGAAAAATACGGGAGTACTGATGTCGGGCTCTTTTCACTTTTTTTATTACGGATAATTACTTTAAAAGCCAGTGAAGCCATCGCGATTTCACCCTGTATTCCTCATGCGTATATAAAGGGCAATATTATAGAATGCATGGCAAATTCTGACAACGTTGTCCGCGCCGGCCTGACAAAAAAATTCCAGGACATCCGAACATTGATGACTGTTCTGGATTATACGCCTAATTCTGTTCGGGTTATTTCGCCAACCCGGGTAAACAATACATACGAATACCCGGTGTTTACTCCCGAATTTAAAATTAGCAGGGTCGAGTTAATCGACAACTCCCAAATTTTTAATACTGCCAATAAAATTGAGATATTTCTGATCATCAATGGCGATGGTATCCTTTCCTGGAATTTTAATGAAAACAAGGAAAAAATTTCAAAAGGTCAATCCTTTATTGTCCCCGGAATTTTAGATAATTATACTGTCACCCCACGATCACCGATGACCATGTTCAGGGTACAGGTTCCCTGATTTTGTAATACCATGAGCCCGATCGATCTCCTTATTCTAATTGGATATTTCACACTCAGCCTGATACTCGGGCTAACACTTCATAATAAGACAAAAACCAGAAACGATTACCTTCTGGCCGGACGTTCTATGGGTTGGTTGCCAGTCGGCCTTTCCATCATGGTGACCGCCTTTAGTGCAATCAACATTACCGCATTTTCCGGTGAAGTATTCAGCTATGGTTTGTATGCATTAATGAGTATCCCGGTATTTTACATTGTATCTATTCCAGTCAAACGAATCATTATTCCATTTTTTCACGGCTTGAATATCACCAGCGCCTACGAATATCTGGAAATTCGTTATAACCGCAATGTCCGCCAACTGGCCGCATTAATGTTCGTTCTGTGGAGGATACTTTGGATTGCTACTGTCATATATATCCCCAGCCGGATTCTCAGCCGGATATCCGGTATTTCTTTGAATTCCTTAATCCTGATCACTGGCAGTATTGCAACTTTTTATACATTCTGGGGCGGAATTCGGGCGGTTATCTGGACTGACGTAATGCAGTTCACTGTTATGATCGTCGGTCTGATTGCATCGGTGGTATTCGTAATCCATCTGGTGCCCGATGGAATCCATGGAATTCTTCAAACTGCACTGTCGGCCGGGTTGCTTAAACCGTTCAAACCTTTCGATGTTATGATTTTCAGTTTCGATCCACGGATTCGGATCAGTTTCTGGAGTGCCATCATCGGCACCTTCATCGCCTTTCTGACCCGCTATGGCGCTGATCAGGTGGTCATTCAGCGTTACCTCACTGCCAAAAACCTGCTCCAGGCGCAGAAGGGTTTTACGTTGAATTACCTGGCAGCTATTGCTTCGATCCTACTGCTTGGTTTTCTTGGCCTGGCCATTCACGCCTATTTTGTTCAGCAGGGAGAAATTCCTCAATTTTCAACGTTACCAATAAATTATTTTACCCGGTTCGTGAATGCTCTTCCCCCCGGAATAAATGGATTAATGATCACCGCAATTATTGCTGCCAGTATGTCCAGTTTTGATTCTGGTATTCATTCCTGCAGCACGGTCTTTTCTGTCGATTTTCAGCATTTATCCTTCTTTAAGAAAATTTCGCCGCAAATTCTGACCTTAATCCTGGGTATTCTGATCACTGTCACGGCATTATATATCAAAAACTATGGCAGCGTTTTTGAAATCGCCAACAAAATCGTCAATGGTTTCGGCAGTCCCTTGCTGGCGCTGTTTGTGATGGGCAAATACGGCCGCAACAGCACCAGTTTCGGAGCATTTACCGGTGGAATCGCCGGACTATTGTTCAGCACTTGTGTGATTCTGTTTGTAAAAAACCTGGCTCTGCATTATTATGCAGTGCTTAATTTCATCGGAACGGTCGGTTTTATTTATATGTTCAGCGCCATTCGTCACCAAGCGCAACCGGCTCCAGCCAATTAGACATAATATTTAGAATACATTCCCATTGCCGGGCCGGTAATGGGTGATTTGCAGGACTTGTCAGCCCGGTAGACCGGTGCGAAAAATGTTATGGAACCTGGCACATTTATCGGATATTTCACAGCATTCCCGGCGGACGGAATCCTGATCGCCGTACGTTTATAAAACAATCTTTGACTCTCCACCAGTTTCCCTTAATTTTAGTCAGGTAAAGAAGGCGCTGCATGAAAATCACCGGATCGGTTCTCAGTCTGCTCATTTCACTCAATATTTGTCTCGCCGGCAACATTCAATTTATAAAGGATGATTTCATCCACGGACTTCAAAATGGTATCGGGCTGATAACAGCACCATTGCATTTTGATCATCAGGACTGGCGTAACACCGGTTTAACGCTGGCGGGAACCGCCCTGCTTTTCAGCATTGATAAACCGATTCAAAAACTGGCTTTAAAAAACCATAACCCTGTCAATGATATTATGTTCAATGTCGATAAAATTCATGGCAATAAATATGATCTGTACCTTTCAGGGGGAGTCTATATTCTTGGCTTACTCAGCTCAAAACCAGGCATCAGAATGGCTGGTCTGAATGCCACGGAGGCGTATCTGTTCTCCGGGGCCATCACTGGAGTTGGAAAGGTCCTCTTAGGGCGAAAACGCCCCTATGCCAGTGACTCTCCGATCTTTTTTTCACCTTTTCATTGGACTGAGAATCGCTTTCATTCACTTCCCAGCGGACATACAACCGTAAGTTTTGCAGTATCTACTGTTATGGCAAAATCCTGGGATAACACTGCCTGGAAAATTTTCTGGTATGGCAATGCCGGCCTGGTAGCCGCATCGCGAATTTATCATAACAAACATTGGTTCTCCGATACATTCCTGGGAGCAGTTGTCGGCTATTCAGTAGCAAATTTCATTATAAACTCTGATACAGAAAAATTTTCACAAAGAAAATATCGAATTGTACCAGTGGCGACTTTAAATAGTATCAGGCTTGATATTTGCTTATATTAATTTTGATATGCAACGACCGTATAAAAAAAGCCTTCAACGTCAGATTAGTCTCTATTTTATAATCTTGACTATTGTTATCGTCAACACCATTGGATGGCTGTTTTATTTACGTTCAGAGTACTATTTTGATGAAGAGTTAGGCCAAAAGCTAGTTGGTATTGCACAATTGGCGGCAGCATCTACCGATACGGATTTATTGCAATTCATTCAGCCGGGAGTCGAGACAGGACAGTTTTATGCCAGTTTGCGATCTCGCTTACAGTCCATGGTTGTGAGTTTTAATGTCGAACGGGTCTATATCATCGATCGTTCATATCATCTGTTAGTTGATTCTGATTTATCTACACTTATCGGTTCACCGATTCCCCAATTGCAGAGTAATTTGCTGGAATTATCCAGCGCGGCTGCCGGAGAAACAGCCTACTCAACACTTTACCGGGGTTACAACGGCAGTCTGTACAAATCCGGCTTTGCTCCAATAATTGATAAAAATACATCCATCGCCGCGATTGCCTGCGTGGATGCCAGCCCGGCATTTTTAAGTGTAATCGATAACATTCGAAATTCACTGCTAATCATAAATCTTATATGTTTTATCATTGTTCTCGTTCTGAGTTACTTCCTCTCCCATACAATAACGAATCCAATTAAGAAGCTGGTTGATGCTGCCAAACGTATCAGCAGTGGCGATTACACAGCGCCAGTTCAAATACAGGCAAAAAATGAAATCGGTTTTCTGGGCGATGTATTCAATACGATGCAGGACAGTATTCGAATAAACAATGAGAATTTAAAATCCCTGCAACAGCAAGCAGAAAATGAAACAAACCGGATCAAATCTTATAACGAGCTAATCCTTGAAAACATCGCCAGTGGTATTATGACACTTGATCTGAAGGGAAAAATAACGGTCCTAAATGCAGAAGCTGCACGCTTACTACGAATTGATCGCAGTGAAAACATTGGAAAATCCAGCAGCATAGTTTTTAACGAAAACAATCCATTTCAAAAGGTATTTTTTAAATTACATAAGAATCCACCGCTTATGGACTATGCTGAAACGGACCTTGATTTCTTGGATGAAAGCATCCCCGTTTCAATCCGTGTTTCACCGCTTCCCGACGCAGATGGCACCATCATTGGCAGTAACTGGCTCCTTGTAGATTTATCGGAACTTCGGAATCTCCAAACCCGGATTAAAGAGACTGAGTGGTTGGCGTATCTCGGAGAACTATCGGCTGCCATCGCACACGAAATCCGTAATCCATTAAATTCTATCAATCTGTTTCTGGGATTATTACGAAGGCGGGTGGAACAGCAGCCGGGACCGCTGGAATCTGTTGATAAAATCCAGCAGGAGATTGAATCGCTCAATACTATTATCACAGATTTTCTCTATTTCGCCCGACCATCAGAACTTCAAAAGGTAACAATACCTGTTCATGTTTTATTTGATAATGTTCTCTTTCTGGCTAACCAGGAAATTGAACAAAAAAAGATTAACTCCAAAGTAATGATCAAACCAAAAACATTGACATGTATCGGGGATGCCAACCAGCTAAAGCAAGCGCT
>JAFGXZ010000286.1 GCA_016936335.1 Fidelibacterota bacterium | reverse complement strand
TGATTCCGCCGGTGTGACAATAATAGTTCAGGGAAGTAATGCTGATATTGCATTTTTTGAAGCGCAATTATGTCAAGATCCCCCTCATAGAAGTAAAATCGTTGATTATCAATCGGAAATAATATTTTCAGATAATCAATACTTAGACTTTGAGATACGATTGAGTCCGTCTAACGGTTCAAAAACCGCAGCAATATCACCGGATCTGGATGTTTGTGATGATTGCCGACACGAAATGTACGATCCTGAAAACCGAAGATATCTGTACCCGTTTATCAACTGTATGAACTGTGGTCCGCGCTATACGATCATCAAGGACATTCCCTATGATCGTCCAAAAACTACGATGACAAGCTTTCAAATGTGCCAGGATTGTCAGGCAGAATATGATGATCCGGGCAACCGACGATTTCATGCCCAGCCCAATGCCTGTCCGGTCTGCGGACCGCATCTGGAATTGAGAAATGCATCAGGTCAAGTACTTGTAAGTGCCTGTGAGTCTGAGGAGTATGGGAAACTCTTTAAGCAAATAAGCATCTTGTTTGCAGATGGAAATATTCTGGCAATTAAAGGAATCGGCGGATATCATTTCGCCTGTGATGCGACAAATGAAACGGCGGTTTCAGCCTTACGATCCCGCAAATACCGCGAAGATAAACCTTTTGCTGTCATGTTTCCTGATATCGGTTTAATTAAGAAATTTTGTAAAGTGACACTCAGGGAAACAGAACTACTGGAATCGGTTGCTCACCCGATTGTCTTATTAAAGAAAAAGAAATCCTTTAATCTTTCCAATGGTGTTGCTCCAAATAATCATTTTTTAGGTGCCATGCTTCCGTATACACCACTGCATTTTTTGATTTTTCACTATTATAATAAACCACTGGTTATGACCAGCGCCAATGTAAGCGATGAACCGATTGCTTTTAAAGACAATGATGCACTTGAAAGGCTGAAGACGATAGCCGATTATTATTTAGTACATAATCGAGAAATTCATATTCGTTGCGATGATTCCGTTATTCGTGAATTTGCAGGAAAAATTTATCCTGTTCGCCGATCCCGGGGATATGCACCGGAAAAACTGATCATCGATTGGGAATTTACCAGACATGTTCTGGCGTGCGGTCCCGAACAGAAAAACACATTTACTATGGCAAAAAATAATGCTGTCCACATGAGTCATCATATTGGTGATATGGAAAATCTTGAGGTGCTGAATTCCTTTGAAAAAGGGATCAACCATTATCAACATATTTTTGACATTCATCCTGAAATTGTAGCCTATGATCTGCATCCCGATTATCTCAGCACAAAGTTTGCTCATGATTATGCAAAGACTGCCGGACTTAAAGAAATCGGAATTCAGCACCATCATGCCCATGCCGTATCTTGTATGGTGGATAATAAGATTAACAAGCCAGTGTTGTCAATTATTCTTGATGGAACCGGTTATGGAATTGATGGAACCGTCTGGGGTGGCGAACTTTTACTCGCAGAATATAATCAATTTAAACGTCTTGGACATTTTCGAATTGCATATTTACCCGGTGGTTCAGCGGCAATTAAAAACCCGTGGCAAATGGGAATCAGTTATTTATTCGATGTGTTTGGAAGCGATCTGGTTGATATTCCCTTTCTGCAAAATCTTGAAAAAGACAAAGTCACAATGATTATCAAGATGCTCGAGAACCGGTTTAATTCTCCGGTAACGAGTAGCTGTGGTCGATTGTTTGATGGTGTAGCGGCGATTGCCGGATTAAGAAATTTCGCCAATTACGAAGGACAGTCGGCCGTGGAGTTTGAACAATGTATTCACAAAAATGATGACTCTGCGTATGAATTTAGAGTTATCGACGATCGCGACACCTTAATTCTGGATTGGAAAACCATGATCCATCAACTTGTCTATGATATTAAAGAAAACAATTCACTAAGTTATATATCACAGAAATTTCATAACGGATTAGCCCGTGGGTTGACATTATGGGCGGAAATTGCTCAAAAAAGTACGGGAATATCCGATGTTGTTCTTAGCGGCGGTGTCTTTATGAATATATATCTATTACGCCGATTAAAAAAGTCCCTTGAGAAAAAGGGATTTAATGTTTATACTCATAGCGTTGTTCCTTGTAATGATGGCGGAATATCACTCGGACAGGTCGTGATAGCCGATGCCCAGATGAAAAATACAAATTTGGCAGGATAAAATTATATGTGCTTAGCGATTCCAATGAAGGTAATTAAAATCAATGGTAATGAAGCGGTCGCTGTAGTTGGCGGTGCGGAATACAGGGCCAATTTGACAATACTACCGGATATAAAAATTGGTGAATATATCATCGTTCATGCCGGATTTGCGATTGAAAGACTGGATGAGGAATCTGCATTAGAAACACTTCAAATCTGGCAGGATGTCGCAGAGTTTGACCAGGAAAAACAAAGACGGAAAAGTAATCAATAGTGCTTAAATATATCGACGAATTTCGCAACCCGGATTTAGTCAAATCAGTTGTCTCGGAAATTCACCGTGAATTTTCCGGGAAACCGATAAAACTCATGGAAGTTTGCGGCGGTCATACGATTACGATTTTTAAGTATGGCATTCAAAAACTTTTACCTGATAATATCTATCTGATTAGTGGCCCCGGTTGTCCGGTCTGTGTAACTGATATTGGATATATCGATAGAGTCATTGCCCTGGCGCATATTGAAAATGTGACCATTGCCAGTTTTGGAGATATGATTCGTGTTCCGGGAAGCCGTAGCTCATTGCAAAAAGAAAAGGGTCATGGGATTGATGTACGCATCTGTTATTCCCCGATGGATGCCGTTCGTATTGCCGAGAAAAATCAGAATAAAGAGATTGTCTTTTTAGGAATTGGTTTTGAGACTACAGCGCCAGCCGTTGCAGCTGCGATTAAATTTGCCGCCGATAATAAAATCCATAATTTTTCTGTACTGTCAGCACATAAGACCATGCCCCAGGCTATGAAGGCTCTGCTTGATTCGGGAGAAATTGATTTAGACGGTTTTATCTGTCCGGGACATGTTTCGGCAATCACCGGAGTTCATATTTATGATTTTATCACCAGTGAATACCGGATTCCCTGTGTTATTTCCGGCTTTGAACCTCTGGATATGTTGCTGTCAATTTTAATGATTGTCCGGCAATTAAATAGGGGAAAAGCCATTGTTGAAAACCAATATATTCGCAGTGTCAGGGAAGATGGGAATATCCATGCTATGGAAATGATGATGGATGTTTTCGAACCAGTGGATACGGAATGGCGGGGAATTGGTACTATCCCGGGCAGTGGCCTCGGGATTCGTCAGCAATATCGGATCTTTGACGCGAATTGGAAATATAATATTGAGATAGAACCGGTCCGTGAATACACCGGGTGTATTTGTGGTGATATTATGAGAGGAGTAAAAGTCCCGACTGACTGTAAACTTTTCACGAAGACTTGTCATCCGGAGGATCCGAAAGGATCCTGTATGGTCAGCGATGAGGGAACCTGTGCAACCTGGTACAAATATTCAGCGAGAGATTAGATGAAATCCAACGATCATATTACATTGGCACATGGCAGTGGCGGTCTGCAGTCACACAGACTGATCAGGGAACTGTTTCTGGAATACTTTGGGAATGAATTTCTTAATCCCCTGGAAGACGGGGCCATTTTACATACGAATGCTGATAAATTGGTTTTTACGACTGATTCACATGTTGTGAAACCATTATTCTTTCCCGGTGGTGATATTGGTAAGTTAGCAATATCCGGGACAGTCAACGATCTGGCGGTTTGCGGAGCCATTCCACGCTGGATATCCTGCGGAATGATCATTGAAGAAGGCTTTGCAATTTACGACCTTGAGAAAATTGTAATCTCCATGAGGAAAACGGCGGATGCCGCTGATGTTCAGATAGTTACGGGAGACACTAAAGTTGTGGAGAAGGGCAATGCCGATGGAATTTACATCAATACTGCAGGCATTGGAACGCTTATTGAGGGAGTGGATTTGGGAGTTCATCAAATACTTCCCGGAGACTCTGTAATTATTAATGGCTACATTGGCGATCATGGCGCCGCGATTATTCGGGCCAGGGAGGAATTTCCGGTTTCCTTTGATATTGAGAGTGATTGTCGGCCTTTAAACCGGGAAACTATTGCGTTATTGTCGAAACTCGATGGTATTCGGATTATGCGTGACCCGACCCGTGGTGGCGTAGCGACGACGCTGAATGAATTTGTTTCAGGACAAGCATTTGGAATTCAGATTGATGAAAACCGGTTGCCGATCCGGCCAGTGGTTCAGGGATTGTGTGAACCACTGGGCTTTGATCCGCTGCATCTGGCTAATGAAGGGAAAATCCTGATCATTATTGATCCGAATGAAGCCCAAAGTGCTCTGGAAATACTACAGTCTATACTGGGAAATAGGGAATCAAGAGTAATCGGGCAAGTTATTGAAGAACCCACAGGCAAGGTCATCCTGAAAACCAGTATCGGAAGCTCCCGGATCATTGATATGCTTTCCGGTGAAATGTTACCGAGGATTTGCTGATAAATAAATCAAACACTCTTGTTTGACAAAAAGTCGAATTAATAAATCAACTTCACGGTCAGGAGTGATTGTGATAGGGTAAACATGTCCATAAATATTCTCCAATACAAAGAATTTTATCGAGGAAATCTCCCGCATTATCAACCTCAATCCGGAATCTTCTTCATTACCTATCGTTTAAATTATGAATTACCGGCCGAATTAGTAAATGAGTTACAGCAGCAAAAACAGGAATTTGCAAGACAAAATAAAGTAAAAAAGCCCAATAAAACAGCAAGCTTGAATTTTGAAAAACGACAATTTGATTTTATCGATAATTACCTTGCATTATGTCAAAAAGGACCAAAATATCTGTCAAATCCGGATGTTGCTAACATCGTCAGTGACAGTTTGTTTATTATGAATAGCATACAATATGAATTGTACTGTTATTGTATTATGCCGAATCATGTTCATATCCTGATTAAGCCGTTGAAAAAGAAAGATGATTCCTACTATTCACTTGCGGAAATATTAAAGGGACATAAAGGAAGCACAGCACGACGAGCCAATGTTATTTTAGAGACCAAAGGAAAATTCTGGCATATTGAAAGTTATGATCACTTAGTCAGGTCACAAGAGGAATTCGAGAATATTGTCCACTATATTGTCAACAATCCTGTAAAGGCTAAACTTGTCGATGATTGGAAAATGTGGGAACAGACCTGGGTCGCTGATTCTTTAAAAAAGGAAATCAACATATAGTAAAGTAAATCAAACACTCCTTTTTGATAAATTTGACGAATAGTTGAATTTACTTCACAATCAGGAGTGAAAATGACACGTAACTTCACAATCAGGAGTGATTGTGATACATTTTTTTTCAGTTGGCAAATGACGTCTCCCAAACAGCTCTGTAATGATTAACATTGATTCTTGATTGCTTTCTGTTAAATTTCTACCCGATATGCATGAACTTCAAATTGCTCAAAACATTATTACCATTGTCAACGATGAATTGTCGAAAAGTGGAAATTTAAATGCTGTGGATACGGTTTATTTTATCGCCGGACGAATGCGGGCGATTATACCGGAGACGTTGAAATTTAGTTATGACGTTCAAAAGAAAAACCATACACAACTGGAAAATTCGAAACTGTCTGTAAAAGAGATTGATATTGTAATCAAGTGCAAGGATTGTGATTATCAACAGACTATTCTTGAACCCGTGTTTTATTGTGAAAAATGTTTGTCAACAAATATCGAAATTGTCAATGGAAACGAACTTTATGTTGACAGTATTGAATTAGCCGATTAATTCAGAGAGGTTATTATGAAAATCCAAATTGTCAGAGATGTGTTAGAAGCAAATGATCAGTTGGCTGATACAATTCGTGGAGAAGGTAAAAAACTTGGTTTTACGCTGATCAATATTATGAGCTCACCGGGTTCGGGAAAGACCAGTTTGCTCGAAAGTGTCATCCCGGAATTGAAAACGAAGGGAATCCGGCTTGCCGTAATCGAAGGTGATATTACAACAACAGCCGATGCGGAACGAATTGCAGTTCTGGATATTCCGGTTGCGCAGATCAATACCGAACCTTTTGGCGGGGATTGTCACCTGGGAGCGGAAGTGATTCTGCCGGCGCTCCATCAGTTCGATCTTGCGAATCTGGATCTGATTTTTATTGAAAATGTGGGAAACCTGGTCTGTCCGGCGGAATTCGATACCGGCGCCAACTATAAT
>JAFGXZ010000285.1 GCA_016936335.1 Fidelibacterota bacterium | reverse complement strand
AAAGAACAAAACCCATCGTTTTTAAATCACCTGGTCAAGGATGTTACCCAGCGGATTGTCATCAATATGGCGCATTCGCGAACCGGTGTTATCAAAACGGAACGTCTTGGAGAAGCGATAGCATTGCTGATCGATGATGGTAATATTGAAGACACTAAGATTCCTTTTGGCTGCGCCGCAACAGATTTAAATAGTGGTCAGACTGTCCTTTTTCGGAAGGGCAATATCCGGGAAGCCGTTACTATCAGTTCCAGTATTCCGGGATTTATTTCTCCTCACAGATGGGATGGACAGTACCTGACAGACGGAGGAGTGACAGCACCGGTGCCTATTAATGAAGCCCGGCAATTAGGCGCCGGGATTGTAATCGGTGTCAGTGTGGATGCCAAAATACTAAAAGAAATGGAAGATCCCAGCATTCTTGATATTATTTCGAGAGCGGACCAAGTGCGGGGGAAATACCTGACCCGTCTGCAATTATCGATGTCTGAGATACAACTTCATCCACACATAGACGATGTCCACTGGAGTGAATTATTGCGTTATCGGGAATTCATTGATGCAGGAGAGCGGGAAGCCCGGGAAAAATTACCTGAAATTCGTAACATTTTACGAAAGCGCAGCTCTATATTCAGGAAACTGTTTGCTTGAATAAGGGTGAATTATGAAGATTAAAATACCGATTGCACTGGTGACTTTTATATTGCTGTTGCCGTTTGTGTCAATGAAGGCACAAGTGGAAATTCTGAAAATAGACAGTTATCTGGCAACCAACGGTGCTTATGCCGGTGGTACGTTTCAGGCGGCGGTCGTAGTTCAGTTGACAGAACCCTGGCATATCAATTCTGCAAGACCGACGGATGAATTTGTGATTGCCACGGAGTTACGATTGCCGGAATCAGATCAGTACTCAATCGACGATATTCAATATCCACCTCATAAAATGAAAACCTTTTCATTCTACGATGAAGCATTGGCCGTATATGAAGATGAAATCATAATAATTGTATCAGGTACCTTGTCCAATAATATTTCGGGTACTATTAATTTAAACGGCCGTCTCTACTACCAGGGCTGTAATGATCAAGTCTGTCTGCCACCCGCCGAGACAAAATTCTCACTGGAAATCCCGATTCTGGCCAATTCGGAGTCCGTCCAGTTTCAACATGAAGAATATTTCGGCGGAATTGTCACAACCGACAAGCCATCTTCGGACACTTTTGATATTGGCGACTCTTTTGCCCGGAAGGGTATTATTGTCACATTTTTTTTGATTTTTTTGGGTGGCTTGGGCTTGAATCTGACGCCCTGTGTTTATCCGCTAATCCCGATTACGATGAGTTATTTTGGCGGTCAGACAGCCGGAAAATCGGGAAAACGGCTGCTACTCGCAATTCTCTATGTGCTCGGCATTGCGATCGTAAATTCAGCATTGGGGACTTTGGCGGCGTTGACCGGCGGATTATTGGGCTCATCTATGACTAATCCGATTGTATTGATTAGCATTGCCGGAATTCTGATTGCCTTGTCACTGAGTATGTTTGGTGTATATGAATTTGGCGTGCCGTCGGTTTTAATGAACCTGGGAAGCGGGAGTCGTACGGGCTATTTCGGCGCACTGGTCATGGGACTGACAATGGGTATCGTCGCGGCGCCTTGCATTGGCCCGTTTGTCATCGGTTTATTGACCTACGTGGCGTCAACGGGTAACCCGTTTATTGGTTTCAGTATGTTCTTTACATTGTCACTGGGTTTGGGAATACCCTTTATTTTTCTGGCGTTCTTTTCAAGCAAAATCGACAATCTGCCACGATCCGGTGAGTGGATGGTGGGAGTACGGATCATTTTTGGATTGATTCTGGTTGGGATGGCACTCTATTTTATTCATCCACTGATACCGGAAAAAATATATTCGGTACTGTTCCCGGCGTACATGATCAGTTCGGGAGTTTATCTATTGGTTTTTAATACATCGGGAGAAAAAACCAGGGGATTTTTGGTATTTAAAAAGCTGGTTGCTATTATCGCAATAATTCTGGGAACGTGGTTTCTCAAACCGGAAAGTTCATCTGCGGATACGATGGCCTGGCAGCCTTATCAGGAAGATATTTACAACAATGCGATTAAGTCTGGTAAACCACTGATTATTGATTTTTATGCGGACTGGTGCATTCCCTGCAAGGAGATGGACAAGTTCACTTTTACCGATCCGGCGGTAATCGATCTCAGCAGACAATTTCATCTGTTGAAAGTTGATTTAACCTCATCGGCCAGCCCCGAAGTCATTCACCTGAAAAATAAATTCGATATTAAAGGTGTACCCAGTATCCTGTTTATTGATAAAAAGGGCAATGAGCTTTCCGAACTGCGAACGTTGGGCTTTGAGAAACCGGAATTGTTTCTGACCAAGATGAATAAAACATTATCAAAGTAATTTGCATACATTATAAAGGAGATTTCCATGAAGAATAGATATTTTTTACTATTAGTCGCGCTGACGGTAATGATTTTTCTGAGCCTGGCCTGCGGACAGAAAAAAGCGGAACCCACGGGTTCGATTGGTTCCAAAGCTGCTGAATTTTCGTTGATTAACCTGGTAGGTGAAGAAGTAACTTTTAATCAGTTTAAAGGCAAAGTGATTATGCTGAATTTCTGGGCCAGCTGGTGTGGCCCCTGCAAAGCGGAAATCCCGGATTTTATTAAAATGTATGATAAATATCAGAAAGACGGGCTGGAGATCGTTGGGATTGCTCTGTCTTCGGGAAGCGCGGAAAGTATCAAGCAATTTGTTGACAAATGGAATATCAATTATCCGATTCTGACCGGTGATGAAAAATATCTTCAGGATCTGGCCAATAAATATGGTGGTATCCGCGGTGTACCGACGACGTTTTTAATTGACAGAAAGGGTAATATCCAGCAGAAATGGGTCGGAGCCCGGACGGAGAAAGTCTTTATGGCGGAAGTGCAAAAATATCTGTAATAAGTAAAATTCATCATCTAATACTATCGTAGGGGCACAGTATGCTGTGCCTTTTTCATTAATTCAACTACAATTAATTACTGATATCAATCTTTTATATTGCTATATTTTTCTATCGATTCAGTTATTTCGATGATGAAGTGGAAATGGATCGGCAAAGAATATATACATTTGACATTGTAAAAGGAATTGCGATTCTGTTTGTGATTCCATTACATGCACTGATTTATCAAATCGGGAAAAACGATCCGACACTGTATGAGCCGATAATATCTAATCTGTCCCGTGAAATTCTTTTTGTATTGGCGCCAATAGTGTTGCTCTCACTGTGGGGACCGATTTTTACATTAATTACCGGAGCAAATATTGCCTATGGATTTCTGAGAGTTTACAAACGAAATCCCGATGACAGTTCGGCCTATATTCTACGACGAATTCTAACAGCATCATTGTTGATTTTTGTTGCCCGAATGGCGGTGTTTATTTTTGAGGATGGTATTATTCAGTACAGTACCTCCAACACTGTCAGTTTCAGAGTGCGCTACTATGCCGATACCCTTGATTCCATTGCCCTGATCAATATTATCGTCCCATTATTTATTCTTTTTATAATCAATCATGGCAGAGCCAGGTTTGTAGGGAAATCGAAAGAAGAACTCGGTAATTCAATTAAACCACGTCATATTTATATTGGACTGGGAATTATTACGGCATTGTGGTTTTTATTTACACCTGTTGTGCATACCCTTAAACCCTATGTTGAGGCGGTGACAACAAAGCACAACTGGAAACTGCTTCTTTTTATCTATAGTAAGTTAACAAACGGTCGTTTTCGTTTTTTTCCGGTTTTAGGATTTGGATATATTGGTGCGATAATCGGTGCGGCGATCCATTATCAGGAAAAGTATCAAAACATTCGGAGATATACCGTTCTGTTTTTTATTATTGCGTTACTTTCATTTATTGTCTGGTGTTTTCTAACAGAAAATCCGATTGGTGATGTCTCCACCGATAATATTTCCATTATGTTTATGATATTGATTCTTGGATCAATGGCTTTAGCGATGGTACTCATGCTCGGTCGTTTTGATTTTTGTCCAGATGACAGACGTGAAAGAAGAATTAAACGGACTCTGTTTGTCCGACGCTTCAGTATTGTGACCCTAACAATCTATATTATGGAATTTGTTCTGGCGTATTGTGTCTACCTGTTTTTTGAATGGTATTGGGAAACAGCCGTCCAGTATGTCAACCAGGTTCCGGTTTTAACCTGGGGATTGACCCAGATTTTCACCTTTATGCTTATTGTCAGTTTCATCTGGGTTGTGATTGTGAAATTCTGGGAAAAAGTAGACTTTATCGGCTCCCTGGAATGGATGACAATAAAATTGGGCGCTATGTTCAGAGGAGAACACCATATCCGGATCAATTCTCAATGGATTCTGTATGGACATAGAGATAAATATTCAAATATATAATCAGAAAAATAAGTAAGTATGTATTTCAAGAAAAGGGGTACAGATTGCAGTCCCCCTTTTTTAAATTGGCGAATATTATTTTTTCCGTTCGATGATCGCCATGATTGCGGGTAAAATTGAAACTGTTGCGATCAAGCAGATACCTACCCCGATAAACATTGCCAGACCCATGCTGCCAAAACCGCGGTACGTGGCAAATACCAACGATCCGAATGCAAGCATCGTTGTCAGTGATGTGATAATGATGGCTTTACCAGTGGACCGAAAAACTGTATTCACTGAGGCTGGTCCTTCAATTCTGTAACGATGTAAAATGTGGACACCATCGTCTATACCAATTCCGAGAATCAATGGGATGGCCATGATATTCAGAAGGGTGAACTGAACGCCGGTAAGCCCCATGAATCCCACCATCCATATCAAAGCGATCAGCAATGGCAGCATCGCGAAAAATGCATATTTTATAGAGCGGAAATCAATCACAAGAAACAGGAAGACAACAATCAGGGTCAGGATAGAAGCCCGGCGTCCGTCTTTTCCGATGATTTCCAGCAGATAATAGAACATTGGCGGCGTTCCCGAGATGCTGGGTGAAACATCCAGTACTTCTTTGGTGAACACTTCCAGGTAATCGATGCTCCAGACATTGCCCTTGGGATAAACGGTGATGAGGTAGCGGTCGCCCTTTTCACTCATGAACTTATTTCGAATCATCATTGGAAGCATATTCTGGGTGATCGGTTCGTCATTGGCCATGTCCAAAATCAGTTGCTTATACGTTGAGGCAAACTCCGTACTGAGCATCATGAATCGTCTTGGTTTTGGCGGACTGAAATTAATTTGTTTGATCAATTGGGTCAGGTTTCCAATATTTTCCGGTTTTTCGGGATTACCAACCAGGCGGGTCGCCTTGGCATCCAGTTGATCCTGACCTCCAACAAATGCCAGATCCTGGACTTCAATAATATTGTCTTCCAGCCGTTGCAGCTGTTCACCAAATGCCAAAAGATCACGGCTCGAAAAATCACGTTGAATTTTTGAATTTGCCATGACGTCATGAATCTGACAAACACCGGATTGACGTTCCACCTGTTCGGTTTTCGTGGGGAGATAATCGCTGATGGATTCCACGTAACTAATGCTGGATTTTTCTTTGGCTGCTTTGGTCATCCGATAGTTT
>JAFGXZ010000284.1 GCA_016936335.1 Fidelibacterota bacterium | reverse complement strand
GTTCAATGGGGAACAGGAGAGACAAAACATCATGAATAAGGAAAAGGGACTGAATAATTTCGCGACCAGGATGATCGTCAATGTGTTGGGTATTCCTGCAATTTTGTTATTGATAAAAACTGGTAGAATTCCGTTTGCTACCTTTATTGCTTTGGTTACAGTTTTAGCGCAAATTGAATTTTACAATTTAATGACTAAAAAAGGCTTTCGGCCATGGGTTTTGGGCGGACTTGCCATGGGAATTGCCTGGATTGTTGTTGCTTATTTATCTCCGGGGCTGCTATTTCCCTTAATGATTTTTGTTTTTCTGATGTTTCTTGGTATTATGCTTTTTAAAAAAATTGAAAATGCAGCGGGTAATATTGCCGTAACTATGCTTGGTTTCATTTATATACCAGTAATGTTATCATTATTGATTGTACTGAGAGAGAGCCCAAACCAGTTTGGTGGAGACTATTACGAAGGCAGTCAGTTGTTGATGATAGTCTTTGCCAGCATCTGGATTTGCGACTCACTGGCCTTTGTTTTCGGGAAATGGCTGGGCAGGATAAAAATCGCCCCTTCAATCAGTCCCGGAAAGTCCTGGGCCGGATGTATTGCCGGTCTGATCGGTGCGTCAATAACAGTGTATATTTTCTACATTTTAAATTGGAAACCTGATTATCTGAATTTATCCGATATGCTGGTTATTGGAATAATATCCGGGATTTTTGGACAGGCCGGTGATTTTATTGAATCGGTATTTAAAAGGGACGCAGAAGTCAAAGATTCCGGAACTTTGTTAATGGGGCATGGCGGCGTGCTGGATCGCTTTGATTCATTCCTTTTTGCGCCGGCATTTGTGTATTTATACGTATTGTTCTTTATTTAATTATTTTTAGACTGGAGCATGGAATGTCAACAGACACCAATGGTGCTAACAATGAAAAATTGATCAGTTTAAGTGATGCTCTTGAAGATAATGGCCAGCCGGTTGCAATAATTCTGGCAGCCGGTCACGGAAAGCGAATTAAATCGGAGCGGTCAAAGATGCTTCACGAGATATGGGGTGTTCCGACAGTAGTACGGGTGGCTGAATCAGCCGCGAAAGGACTTGGCTCAAAAAATCAGGTCATTATTGTTGGAATCAAGGCTGATGAAGTCGCCGAAACAGCCGGAAAAGCGCCTCACCGTTTGTTCGTAGTGCAAAAGGAACAGAAAGGAACCGGAGATGCTGCACGGGAAGCGCTGAATGCACTGACCGGTTACAAACACATTGATGATCTATTTATTTTACCGGGCGATATGGGGCTGATTACAGCCGAGGTAATTACAACATTTAAAAATGGATTTAAAGTCTCCAATTGTGGGATGAAAATACTGACCGGTATTTATCATGGTGATCCCAGGGAAAATACATACGGGCGAATTATTCGTGTTCCGCTAAAAGATAAGGACGGTCATAACTCTGGTGAAGATTCCGGTAAAGTAATCGAGATTAAAGAACATAAAGATATTTTGGTGATTCCGGATGGCTATAGTTATATCGTGGATTATAACGGCAGAAGGTATTCATTTTCGAAAGATGAATTGCTTAAAATTGATGAATACAATACCGGTATTTATGCCGTTAAATATGAGTATTTAAAGAAACATATCAGTGATATAACATCCGATAATGTTCAGGGCGAATTATATCTTACGGACATCATTTCCATTTTTAATAAAAATGGTATTACCGTTGGTGCTGATCCGGTGGATGATGACAATGCTGTGATTGGTTTTAATGTAAAAAGCGTCCTGAAAGAGATGGATGGCATTTATCGTAAAAAGGTTTACGAACAACTCCGCGATATCATTGTCATTGAAGACGAGGATAATTTCTTTATTGCGGATGAAGTGGTTGAACAGATATTAGCGCTCGATAAACAATATCCTTCGCTGGACATTAATCTTCAAAAAGGTGTTCATCTGTCAAAAGGGGTTAAACTCAGCCGCGGCGTCAGCATCTGGACGAATACCAATATCCGGGGAAATGTTGAAATCGGAGAAGGTACGATTATTCAGGATAGTGTCTCAATCCGTACGTATCAGCACCAGCATCTGCATATTGGCAGTAACTGTATTATTATGCGGGGAGATATCATCAAAGGCAACCTGCGGATCGGCGATAACACCCGGATTGAATCCGGCGTAAATATGACCGGTAGTGACGAATTTCCGACTATTATCGGCAACAATGTCACAATTAAAGGGACGACGTACATCTTTGGTTCCGTAATCGAGGACGATCTATTTGTTGAGCATTCGGTGCTGAAATGTAAAAAAATTGAACGGACATTAAAAAAAGACGGCACTATTCAACCGGTGCGCTGGGTCATGCCCCAGCCCCAGGGATTGGATATTATCAGCGATCTGTAGAATATCATCTTTATTCCACGAGATATCTCGTGGCAATTCATCTTCATCTATCCATCATTTTCTAAAAAACTCGTGAATAGTCCCGAGTTTTAACTTGGGGATGAAAATGACAAACCCATAAACAGGGGTTTCAACCCCGCATAACTATCACTGCGAGCGAGCCCGAGAACTCGGGAGAGCGTGGCAGTCTGTAGAGAAAAATCTGGAAAGATTACTTCGTCATTTCGCTCATTCCCTATGACGGGTAGAGTGTGTCAATAGCCCGGCCTTTCAAGGCCGGGTGGAATAAACACCGATGGATCCCGGAGGGCGTTCACGCCCTTGTTTGTTGATACTTTTTTCCCTGTCGAAAAAAGTATCCAAAAAAGACCTTGACTGGAAGAATCGGCGGGAGATTCCTCGGTTTCGCAGATGAAATTTAAGGCACCTGGCGTTTTCGAGTTTCCTCTGATTCCGGGTAGAGCCTGGAATCGGTCGGTTCCTGATCATTTTTGGTAAATGCTGAAAATTTCATTATTCTGCTCCACGCCGGAATCTCTGATTCCGCGGATTCTTCAGGTCGTCTGAGGAATGGCCGGATAAAAGCCGGGATTTCCCTTGAGGGACGCCTCTGGCGAGCGAAGCCAACCGGGTTTTGGATTTTCTGTCTTTGAAACCCGGTTGACACGTCGAAAGCCAGTCAAAGCCTGGCCTTCGACCGGCTTGAAACCGGGTTTGTTCCCTGATAAACTCATGAATAGCCCCGGGCTTGAG
>JAFGXZ010000283.1 GCA_016936335.1 Fidelibacterota bacterium | reverse complement strand
GAACAGGCGGAAAAGGTCTTATCATTTCTTCCTGAAGTAAAGCAGATTGAGAAGGTCATTGTGCTTGATAACACAAAATTCGATAACGAAAATGTGATTCTGTTGAATGATTTAATCAACATGGGTGAAAAGTACCGATCTGAACATTCCGGCGAATTTGAAAACGATTCTATGTTGATTCATAAAGAGGATTTATTGACGTTGATTTATACATCAGGGACAACTGGAGAACCAAAAGGTGTGATGCTGACACATAGCAATCTCAGCTCGAATATTATCGGTAGTTTAACCGTCATTACGGCAGATGAAAACGATACATTTTTATCGTTTTTACCGTTAAGTCATAGTTTTGAACGAATGGCGGGTCACTATCTGGCAACTTCAGTCGGAGCAGCAATCTATTATGCGGAAAATATTAATACTGTGGCCGACAATATGCGGGAAGTTTGTCCGACTCTGATGACGGCTGTACCCCGGTTTTATGAGAAAGTATATGGTAAAGTCATCGATGGAATTGCTGCGGGATCAGCAGTTAAGAAAAAAATATTCTGGTGGGCAATTGAAAACGGACGGTCAGTCGTCCATAAAAAGCTGGACAATAAACCTATCGGCGCTGTTCTCAATTCAAAAATGAAAATTGCGCATAAACTGGTTTTTAGCAAATTACACGAAAAGCTCGGTGGCAATTTGAGATTTTTTGTATCCGGAGGAGCGCCATTATCAAAAGAAGTTGGTGAGTTCTTTGGTGCTGCAGGGATCATCATCGTTGAAGGATATGGATTATCCGAAACATCACCCGTTATTTCCGTTAATCCACTTGAAAGACCCAAAATAGGAACGGTTGGTGTCCCAATCCCGGACGTTGAAGTGAAAATCGCTGAAGATGGTGAGATATTGACCCGCGGACCCCATGTCATGAAGGGATATTTTAAAAACGACGAGGCAACGGCTGAGGTTATTGATAAAGATGGCTGGTTTTATACCGGTGATATCGGAATGATTGATGAAGAAGGCTATCTGATTATTACGGATCGGAAGAAGAATCTGATTGTTACTTCCGGCGGGAAAAATGTGGCTCCGCAACCGATGGAAAATGCGTTAATTTCATCAAAATGGATTGAACAGATTCTGGCAATTGGTGATAAACAAAAGTTTGTATCAGCCTTGATTGTACCGTCTTTTGCGAACCTGGAAGCCTGGGCAAAAGAGAAAAATCTGGTATGGACAGATCGTGAAGAACTGGTTAAATTACCCGAAGTCAGGGAATTGTACGATAGGGTGATCGCTGAATCCATGGAAGGATTTGCTCAATTCGAAAAGATTAAAAAGGTCATACTATTAGCCCACGAGTTTACAATTGAAAGTGGTGAGCTGACGCCCAAAATGTCAATTCGCAGAAATATTGTAGAGAAGAAATATCAAGATATGATCAATCAGTTATACGCAGAGGTTGAATAGCGTTGAAGAGTAGTTACAGGAATTCCGGTGTTGATATTCAGGCCGGCAGGGATGCAGTCACAAATATTAAGAGTATTGTCAAAGAAACGTTCAGTCCATATGTATTGACCGATATCGGTTCCTTTGGCGGCTGTTTCGAATTCCCCATTCAGAAATACAGGCAACCTGTTCTGGTTTCCAGCACCGATGGTGTCGGAACAAAACTGATGATTGCTTCACAAATGGAACGCTATAATACCATCGGCCAGTGTCTGGTAAATCATTGTGTTAATGATATCCTGACAACGGGGGCTCAACCGTTGTTTTTCCTGGATTATATTGGCATGGGGAAGTTAGAACCGGTGGTCGTTACTGAAATTGTGCGGGGGCTCGCAAAAGCCTGTAAAGAAAATGGGTGCTCGCTGATTGGTGGTGAAATGGCCGAAATGCCGGGAATTTATCAAAAAAAAGACTTCGACCTCGTCGGAACGATTACCGGTGTTGTCGAAAAGGACAGGCTTTTACCAAGGAATATCCAGGCTGGTGATGTTTTAATTGGCCTTCCTTCCGGTGGACTGCACACAAATGGGTATTCCCTGGCCCGTTCCGTGTTGTTAAAACATCATGATTTATCGGATTATATCGGGGAATTGGATGCCGTACTTGCGGATGTTTTATTAAACATTCACCGTTCGTATTTACCAATTATTAGAGATCTGCTCGACAATGATGATCTGCATGGTATCAGCCACATCACCGGTGGCGGTATTGAAGGGAATACCGACCGGATTCTCTCCGATGATTTAACACTGGATATCAATTGGGATTCCTGGGAATGGCTGCCGATCTTTTCCTATATTCAGCGACTGGGGAATGTGGATACTGAAGAAATGCGCCAGGTATTTAATCTGGGAATCGGCCTGATATTGATTGTTGACAGTTTAGCGCAGGGTGCTATTCTTAATAATCTCAGGAACAATGGTGAAACACCGATCGTGATCGGCCGGATAAAATAGAGTTTAAGATCTGGTAAATATGAGTAATAATCAGAAACGCACGAAAATTGCCGTTTTAGGTGCCGGTAGTTGGGGAACCACGGTCGCTATTCATCTTCATAAATTAGATTTACAGGTTATGATGTGGGAATATTTTCCTGAGAATGTTGCCTTTATGAATAAAACCCGTCGGAATCCACTATTGACCGGTATTCCAATTCCCGATGAAATTATCATTTCCAATGATTTGAATGAGACGGTAAAAGATGCCGAGAGTATCATCGTGGCCGTACCGTCTCACACCATGCGGGATTTACTGGGTAATATCAAAGGTCTGATCGCTGATGATGGTATCATTGTCAATCTTTCAAAAGGAATCGAGGAAAATACCCTCTATCGGATGAGTGAGTTAATTCATCATATTCTTAATCACCCGGTTGGAAAAATCGTTACACTCAGCGGTCCCAGTCATGCGGAAGAGGTCTCCCGGGAAGT
>JAFGXZ010000282.1 GCA_016936335.1 Fidelibacterota bacterium | reverse complement strand
TTGCATTTTCCACTAATGAAGATTTACGGGTTCCCTATCAAATCGATTCGGATTATTTAATAAATCAAAAAGAATTAAGAAACAGCAGCATGACTCCGCTATTCGAAGCCGTGATCGAAGCGACAGAAGAAGCAGTGTTGAATTCATTGTTTCAGGCAGAAACGATGACCGGAAAAGATCGTGTCACCATCGAGGCATTACCCGTGAATAAGACGATTAATATTCTGAAAAAATATAGCGTAATCAAATAAATTCGGCACAGATCCAAGCAAATGTGAATTAACATGAAGAAAAAACCTTTAATTGGTATTCTCGGGGGAATGGGCACTGTCGCCGGTTTGTATTTCCAAAATATCTTTTTTAATATCTGTAATCAAAACGGAATTGCCGGTGATCAAAATTATCCGGAATGGATTTATATGAATGCCAGCTTAGCGCCGGACAGGACAGCGGCAATCTGTAAAATCGGACCGTCGCCGGTACCCTACCTTTGCTCATGTCTTGAGAAAATGAAAGCCGTCGATGTTGATATCGTTATTGTAACGTGCAATTCTGCCCATGTATTTTACGATGAGATTAGTACGAAAATTGATCTACCCTGGATTCATCTACCCAATGAAACAGCAAACTATATCCGCAACCGTAACGTTAACCAGATTGGAATAATCGCCACTAACGGCACTCTGAAAAACGGTTTGTATCAAAAAGCGCTCTTAAAAGAAAATATCACTGCCATAGAACCGAAAATTGACTCCGAATTGCAATCAAAGATAACAGCGGCAATATATCACCCGGAATTTGGAATTAAATTTACTGGTTCGCAAATTAGTACCAACGCCAAACAACTTATCTACGATGTTGTCCAAGAGTTGACTACGACTTCAATATTACTTGCTTGCACAGAATTATCGTTTGCTGTTTCTGACATGGACCTGCCGGTTCAAATATTCGATCCGCTGCAAATCGTCGCTCAGGCATTATTTGATGTCTGGCAGGGTAAACGTTTGGTATAATTTGTATTGCCATTGGAAATATTTTCCCTTATTCTTTATTCATTGAAACGGAGATTGTATATGGATAAAAAAGTCAGGATGTATGCACTCAGCACGTGCATTTATTGCCAGAATGCCAAAGCCTGGTTTGCGGACAAGAATATTGAATATGACTGCGTGGATGTGGACCTTCTAGAAGAAGGAAAAAAGTATTCCGTTCTGAAAGAAATCAAAGAAAAGGTCGGCATGGTCTCATTTCCCACAATATTCATTGGTGATACCATCATTAAAGGCTATAAACCGGAACAATATAAAGAGGCATTAGGCTTATGACAAGCGACGAACTCTATCAAATGATGCGCAAAACCCAGGAACCGAAAGGATACTATTTTAATCGGTTTACCGAACATACATTCCGCCTCCTGGACTCCCTGCTGATCAATAAAGACCGTTACGGCTATATGTCGTGTCCCTGTCGTCTGGCATCCAATGACCGGGATTGGGACAAGGATATTATCTGTCCCTGCAGCTATCGGGAACCAGACGTCAAGGACTTTGGAAAATGTTTTTGCGGACTTTACGTATCCAAAGCATGGAACGATGGTAAAATCGAAGACCAGTATGTACCTGAACGCCGTCCGGAAGAGAAACTTTGGGGTAAGTTTTAAGTTACCCATTCGACATATAAAATTGGTAAAGATAACACCTGTTTCTTCGGAAAAATATCCCTGTCATTGTTAAATTTTCCAGTGAAATCACCGAGACAATTTATTTTCGTCATACTGAAAATAACCAGACTTTGCGTTTGCCTGAACTTGGAATTATAGTTATATTAAATGCCCGTCAATTATGACGGAAAACAGTTTGATATTTTGGAGGTCGAATACAGTTATGGCAGTGATGAAACGATTAAGAGACAACACCCACATTATTTTATGGGGTCTTCTGATAATGTTTGTTCTGAGTATGACAATTGGCGGATTGGTTGGTGGTGCAGATATCACAGACCTGTTTTCAAGTAAAAGGAAACTGCAGGGCAAAGCCGGTGTCGTCAACGGCAATAAATTTGACGGAATGCAATATTCCCAGATGATTCAGAATCAGCTGGAGCAGTACCGTGACAACGGGCAGGAAATTACTGAAAGTATTGTTGAAAGAGTTTCCGACCAGGTCTGGAAATCCTTTATCAATGAAACCCTGATTTCCGAAGAGGTCAAGCGTTTGGGTCTTCAGGCGACGGATTGGGAAATCTATGAGTACCTGATGCAGTACCCGCCGGAATTTCTGATCAATCAGGAAGCCTTTCAGACCGACGGGCAGTTCGACCGGCAAAAATATATTCAGGCGCTGACAAACCCTCAGGGTGATGAATGGCTGGGGGTCGAACAGTATCTGCGTGCTCTTCTACCCTTTCAGAAAATCCGCTATTTAATTGAAAACCTCCCCGCAGTTTCGGATGCAGCAATTAAAGATGAATATATCAAGACCAAAGTCCCGTTCACCGTTGAAACGTTATTCTTCCCCTTTTCTCTGGTTGTTGCCGATTCAGTGGACGTCACGAAAGCGGAAATCGAATCCTATTATAAAGAAAACCAGGATGACTATTTTGTTCCGGAAACCCGTGAATTGGATTATGTATATTTTGAATTAAAACCAACAACCGAAGACTCCCTGTCAAAATACGAACTCGCCATGGATCTTAAAAAACGGATTGAAAAAGGCGAATCTTTTGAAACGGTCGCGGCTGAATATACCGAAGATCCCAGCGGCAAAAACAACGGCGGTGATCTGGGTTGGTTTGATCAGAACCAGATGGTAGCACCTTTTACCAAAGCAGCCTTTGCCCTGAATAAAGGCAGGATTTCCGACCCTGTTTTGACTCAGTTTGGTTACCACCTGATTAAAGTGGAAGACAAAAGAACTCAGAACGCCCAGGCGCAAGTCAAAGCCCGTCACATTCTCCTAAAAATTAATCCCGGACCGGAAACGCTTGATAATATTCGATCGAAATCCAGCCTGTTTGCTTTTGATGCCTCGGATATCGGTTTTGATGCCGCCGCGGACAGTCATAACGTCGAGATCAAATCCACCGGCAAGATTAACAAAGAGAATCCCTATATCCCCGGATTCGGCTCGTTTAAACGGGCTGTCCAGTTTGCCTTTTCCGATAATCCGGTGGGTACGGTGTCTGAGCTGTTAAATGCAGATAACGGTTATGCCATTTTTAAATTAGCCGCCGTTAATCCGGAATATTACAAACCACTTGCTGAAGTCTCGGAATCTGTCAAATCAACACTGATGACAAAAAAGCGGACAGAACATTTAAAAACCAAAGCCGAACAACTGTACAAGGCACTGAAATCCAACGAAACGGAAGATTTTAAATCGTTGGCAACCCGGGAAAATGGCATCAAATATGACATTCATAAAGATGTTATGCTTAACAGACCTCTGAAAGGTATCAGTCGTTCCGATATCATCACCGGTTCGTTACTGGCTCTTAAGGATGGACAGTTTTCGGCGCCTATCCAGGTCGGGAATCAATTCGTGATCGTGAAGCGGCTTTCAGCGGCGCCGATTGATGAAAAGGACTACGGTGTCGAAAAAGAGATGATCCGTGATCGTCTCTTAAAACGCGCGAAGACCGATTATTATAATTCGTGGCTGGCCGAGATGGAAACCGATGCCAGGATCATTGATAATCGGAAAAATATGTACTGATCGTCCCGAATAACGTAATATTATGAAAGGCAGTCCAGACGGGCTGCCTTTTTTTCGTTTAAAACCTCAGAAACTTTGGAAGGCTCGATAAGCTTTATCGGTTCCCGGGTACAATTTTGAAATCAGTCTTGAATACGATGAAGTCATACCGAATCGATCAGCCAAAGCCGTCGGTGGCTTTTGAAATATGAACAAAGGATACTGGAAGTATGTCGAATCACGAGGTTCCTTCATCAGGTCTTTGAGCCGTACCCCAAAAACTGGACAGGTGTAGTTGGTCGTGAAAAGTGTACCACTTTGATCTCCAGAATTTTTCATATCAATTTTTCCCTTTTCCGATCTACTCTGCCATTCGTCTTCTGTCAATTTTCCGGGTATGGATAATTTTCCGGAGCCAACTGTGGCCCCTGAAACCCGGTTTATCCGGTC